>QQUD01001114.1 GCA_008501785.1 Chloroflexota bacterium | reverse complement strand
CCTGCATCCCACCACAGTGGGACGGCTTCAGCGCCACCCGCAGCTAGCGCGGTAACACCTAGCACATCACCGTGAACAATCCCAACCACGGCAGCCAAGGCGTAAACATGATCAAAGTTGACGGCGAATTGATCAACAACAATATCCTGCCACTTTTTGAGGATGACAACATTCACAAGGTCGAGGTTACTTTAGCCTAATTGAGGAGAAGTATAGGACACAGATTTTCAAAGATACACACAGATTATTTATTTCTGAAATGGTCTTGGGCTTTCGCTGATATGCATGTGCAGCGAAAGCCCTTTTAATTTATTTCAGGTCTGGTTTCAAGTGTGTCACACCTAAGGATGACGGAGACCATCGGTATTTTTCAGGCACCGGCTCACTGCCTTCCCAAACAACACGACGGAAATAATTGGGATCAGTATTGCCCTCGGAATTGATCAAGAGCACTTGCGAGTTGGGTCCAAGTTTCAGATGATCCTTGAGGGGCGCAAATTCTGGACTTTCTGAAACGAACATCAATGCTCCCAATGTCACTGCACCCGACTCACCAGAGATGACGAAGGGATCGCCGTTTAGAGGGACAGAGTAAACGCGCATACCTTTAGCGGCCACATAATCAGGGCAGGAAACAAACGCATCAACACAATCCCACAAAATATCCCAAGCCAGCGGGCTAGGTTCGCCGCAAGCCAGTCCAGCCATAATCGTTTGCAAATCACCCTCAATGTTATGAGGCTGACCATCACCAATTTTGGCTGAGTTTAGCAAACAGGCTGCCGCATCTGGCTCGACTACCACAGCGATTGGTTGATCGGCACCAAATCGCTGCCGGTAAAAGCCAATGGTTGCCGCTGCCAACGCGCCTACCCCACCCTGAATAAATATGTGTGTCGGCTTGACAATTCCCTGAGCGCCCAATTGCATCTGAACTTCAGACATCATGGTGGTATATCCTTGCATAATCCGGGCGGGAATATCCACGTAGCCATCCCATGATGTATCTGAAATGATTTGCCACTTATTCTTCTGAGCATCAATCGCTAACTGCTTCACAGCATCGTCATATGTCCCATCAATTACTCGAACGTCTGCCCCTTTGTCTTTAATAGAATCGATTCGAGCCTGAGAGGTGTCTTTATGCACATAAATAACAGATTTGGAACCTAATTGACTAGCAGCCCAAGCAACACCACGTCCGTGATTGCCATCTGTTGCAGCAGCAAAGGTAATCTCTTCAATTTGTGCCTGAACATCATCAGACATCAATTGAGCATAGGTCAACTCCTGATCGTCATTCAGGCCCAATTTCTCTCGGATAAAGCGATAAATAGCGAAGAAACCACCCATAACCTTAAATGAGTTTTGGTCCAATCGTTTCGCCTCATCTTTTACCCAAATGCTGCCAACACCAATCATGGATGCCAGATTTGGCAGCGATTTGAGGGGGCTAATTTGATAGCCTGGTATCTGACGATGGAAGTCTCTTACTTGCTGGAGAATTCCTTTGGGGAAAAGATTGTCTACCGCCACGCTGGCATTGATGGTTCGGGAACGGCCGTTTGCCACCCATTCAATCGGCTTAGGATAATTTTCAGCAACATCACGCCACTCTTGCCTGAGCATGGCGGGTAAAAGCGCATAAAACTCGGCAGCCTTCACTACTTCATCCAGCGGCACATGCTCATTAATGGTGTGGGCATTTAACTCGCTGCCGGGACCAAATCCAATAGAAGGAATGCCCGCTTTACCAGCCCAGTAAGTGCCATTCGTGCTAAAACCCCATTTCCCACTGGGTGCATCAGGTAAACCAATCGCCCGCCGAGTATCTTGTCCGATAGTAACCAGTGGGTGATCTTCATCCAAAGCCCAGGCGGGATAATATTTTTCAACAGGAAAAGTGAACCCAGTATAGCTGGGTTCATCATAGAAAAGTTCTTCAATCGTAACTTGTGCCTTTCTGTCGATGGGAATCAACGCTTCAAGCTGCGATCTGACTTCCTCTCTGGTTTCACCAAAGGTCATACGGCGGTCGATGAAAATCGAACATTCATCCGGCACGGCGTTGATAGAAGGGGTGCTGACTTTCATATCACTAACAGTAATTTTGCCGTTGCCCAAAAATTCATGTGTCCCCAGATACGGTTCCATTTTGCTGATACCTTCGATAATTGGCAGCATCTTGTAGGTGGCATTATCGCCAAGATGATTCGCAGCAGCGTGGGCGCTTTTACCTTTGACGGTGATTTTTAGTTCCAGCCGCCCTTTGTGTCCACGATAAACATCCAGGTTGGTTGGTTCACCGATAACCACAAAATCGGGTTTGACTTTGGGATCAACTTCCACAAAGCTGTTGGGGGCGATGCCGTCACACCACTCTTCCATATTGCCAAAATAATAAATAGTAAATTCATCTTTGGAAAATAGACCCAGGTCACGGCCCAGAGCGATGCCGTAAACCATACCAGGGGTTGATCCCTTTTCATCACTCGCACCACGAGCATAAAAAATGCCGTCTTCCACTTTGCCCTCAAAAGGGTCCCATTCCCATGCGTCTGGGTCGCCAATACCAACGGTGTCGATATGGCTGTCGTAAACAATAACGGTGGGTCCGTGGCCGACACGCCCAAGGATATTTCCCATTTTGTCAAAGCGCACTTCGTCAAAACCAAGCTGACGCATTTCTGCGGCAATGCGCTCGCCCACTTCGCCGAGTTGGCTGTCCATACTGGGAATCGCACAGATTTCTCGTAAAAACTGGATGATTGATTCTCTCCGGTTTTCAACTTCGTTGTGCAGTGTTTGTGTAAGTTTTTCGTTTGTCATAATTGATTCCTTCTCTCCGAGGCCCCTGTATTACCAATAAAATTGGTAGGGTCATAGGGTTGTATGACAACTTTAACACAGCACGACACAAACAACAATTAAAAAGCATTAAGAAACTCTTTAAGTTTTTTCTACATCTATCTTTTGCAGCATTGCCTCTTTCTATCTTTGCGGTAGATTTGTTCAATGGAATTTAAAAAACTAAGACGACGTTTTTACAAACAGGAAGAGTTTGCCAGTGGTTACGCTCCGCTGTATGCGCGGCTGTTTGGCCTGCTGGCGAAATGGGCTGATGGTGGTGTGAGCGATCCGGTGATGTCCTGGTTGATGGATGTGGGAAACGGCCGTTCCGCCTTCGACATCCCCTTGCTGCTGGTTGCCGCTTTGCATCGTGATGTGCTGATGGACATTTCCGAAGCTGCCAAACTCGCTACCTACTACCCAACCGTCGGTGGCAGTGCGGACTGGCAATCACCCAAATTTGAAACAACCCTGCGTGAAATCATGCTGGCGCGGCGTGACGCATTTACCCCATTCATCCAAACCGCCACCGTGCAAACCAACGAAACCGGGCGTGGTCTGGTCTGGATACTGCCGCTGCTGCTCACCCGCTGGGAGGCTGTGCATCTCGTCGATCTCGGAGCCAGCGCCGGACTCAACCTCGTCGCCGACCAACGCGCCTTCCGCCTCGTCGATGAAGATATTCAAACCATCGCAGATCTCGGCAAAGGCACCCCACCCCAATTCCAAACCATCTGCCAAAACTGGTCTCAGCACTCACCACTCACCACTCACCACTTCCCCCAAATCCTCTCCCGCACCGGCTGCGACATTGCGCCATTTGGGTTGGAAACGGCCGTTTCCGAGCACACCCTCGCCTCTTTCATTTGGGCCGACCATCCCCCCCGCCTCACCCGTTTACGTGAAGGCATCACCGCTTTCCGACAAGTTAGTCAGAGCGATGCGCCAGTTCAATTGCATCAGACTACACTGCCAGATGGGTTGCCGCAATTTTTGCAAAAGGTTCCCCAAACAAGCGACCCAGTTCTCATTTACAACACCTACATGACCGTTTATCTGCCCGACAAAGGCATCTCCATGTGGTCACACATCAACGAATGGGCTTTGCAGCAAAACCGCCCTGTGCTGTGGCTGCAATGGGAGCCGTTGTGGGGCGGCCCACATCCCGCACCACCTGAATTTGGCTGGTGCGCGTGGATGGTCGATTGGTGGCAGGCTGGACAGCACAAACAATGGCAATTCGCCTGGGTGCATCCCCACGGCACAAAAGCTCAATTCCTCCTTCCCATGCAGCAGAAATTCAATTTATAACGTTTTATATTGAACAATCCAACGATTACACCCTCACGCCCCAAAAGCGCACCTTTTTGCACCATGTTTGCACCATTGGCGCACGAATTATCTGATATAGTGATGATGATTTCCGATTGGGAGCAGTTGCAGATGTGCCAAAAATTGCAAGTAGAGAGCTATTTCTTTCTGCTTGCAACCCTTGCTTTTCCCGGCAACAAGTTGATTAAGGATTGAAAGATATGAGTCGAAAAAAGAGGTTACAGCCGCCTGATGTGATTATTTTGATTGCCGATCAATTTGATGAAATGGAAGTTGTCACATGCCATTCTGCGCTCAGTAATCACCAGTTATCGGTTGTTTTAGTGAGTATTAAACCTGGTTTGGTGCAGAGTATTCACGGCATCACCGTCCATCCAGATAGTTACCTGTCTCAAGAGTTATCTCTGGCGTCTGAAAAGCGGCAGTTAATTGTTTTAGCTGGTGGAGAAACGTGTGCAGCTCAAACCTTATCTGATCCACGATCCCACCAATTGATTCAAGATATATTGCAACAAAACGGGTTTGTTGCTGTCATGTCTAGAGCGGATTACCTCGTCAGGGAAACAGGGATGTTCATGCTGGAACGGGAAAAAGGGATGATGCGTCAGGGAGAGGTGGAAACGGCCGTGTTTGTACAGCAACTTATTGATCGGATGAACACAAATTGAGATGTATTGAGAAAAAATGCGTAAAAGATTGAACTATTCCAGCATCCCATAAACGTAACAAGGAGAATAAAAATTATGACTACATTAACACTTAATACGCGCTCTGTATTACATAGTAGTAGGCTGCTGTTGCTGCTGATAGCATTTGCCTTCTTGTTTGCCGCATGCGGTGGTGACACCAATGACGACACTACTACTGTTACCCAACCTGAATCGGATGCAGAAATCATAGACAACAGCAAGAACCCGTCCGCTACTATACCAATACCAACACCGAAACCAACGGCAGATCCCAAAATTGCACTCTTCAATGAAATTTTATTATTGTCTAAAGAGGCTAATGACTTTTATCTCTATGGAGATATGGTAGCTTGGCGCGAATCACGGGATCAAGGTCTCGAACTAATAGATGATATTGAGAAAATTATAGTGGAAACTATCGATTATGAGTTGCTAGGATTTGCAAGTGAAAAGGAGGCGAATAAAGAGATTGCCACTGTCAAACTCTTCTTGGCTCACATAGCATATCAAAATGACGATATTGACTATGCTTTTGACCTCTTTAGCTATGCAATTGATAACAAAGCAAATCAATTATCTGCTGCACTAAGTGGGCATGGACACATACTTAGACAACAAGAGGATGATAGCGGTGCCATCGAAAATTTCGACCAAGCACTCTCGTTAGATCCACAAAATGCTGATGCTTATCGTGGACTAGCTATGATTTCATATTTTGATCAGGATTACGATGCTGCTAATCAATATCTAGATAAAGCATTAGAAATTAACCCAAACTTTGGTCTAGTCTATTACTGGCAGGGTGTGATTGCCGAAGATTTAGGAGATAAACAAAAGGCATTGTCTTTATATATAAAGGCAGGTGAATTAGATCCTGGATATGAATGGTCTTTTTATTATATGGCTTTTATTTACCATCGAGATAGTAACTTTCAGGCTTGTATAAATAGCTTGACTCATGCAATCGAAATACGTGAAGACAGTTGGTTTTACTCTCAAAGAGGTTACTGTTACAAAGATAGGGATGATTACTCAGAAGCATTACTTGATTACAACAAGGCTATTGAATTAAACACAAATGATAGAGCAGTCTCTGATTCATATGGAGGGATAGGTGATATTTCGTATTATGAAGAAGATTATTCTAAAGCTGCACAAGAGTATACTCACGCTATCGAACTTAATCCTTCACGGTATCTTTTTTATTCCAATAGAGGCGACTCATATGTTATGTTAGATAATTATGAGGAAGCTATCAACGATTTTGACAAAGCTATCGAACTAAACCCTGAACATATTTGGTCATATTTTGGCCGAGCGGTGGCATATGAAGGAATAAATGACAATCAAAGTGCATACGCTGACTATGGTATGTATCTTTCATTAGAGAGTAGAGATACACATCAGGCACGTTTAGCTTGTGCTCGGATGAATGCATTACATCTTTATAATTCTGAAAATATATTGGACTTGGTTTTTGGAACAGGTTGTGATCGTTTTCCTTCTGATTCAGGCGGCGCAACCGCATCTGGAAATAGTGGTTCTGATGATCTTTCGAATTGCAGATATGGGGTATTAGGGGATAGATGTATGACAGCAAATGAATACTATCAGTCTGCGCATACACCGTAAATGATTGCTAAAACATGGCACCATTCATGGATGGATGGAGCGTTCAAGCTGAAAACCCATATAGAAAAAGTAGCAATTGACTGGTTTCTTTTTGGAGGAGGTGTTTTTGCTGTGCCTACCCTCCTCATATTCGGAGAATTAATTTGATGAAAACAAAGATGATAACAACCCACAATTTATCCCGCTTTCTTGCCCTATTTGGGTTGATTTTTCTGGCTGCTCTGACGGCTTGTTCCCGTGAAGATGAGGTCGTGGGGGGAGAAACGGCCGTTTCCCCCCCCACCACATCCCCAACAAGCAAACCAGCAGAAACGGCCGTGCCAGTTCCAACCGCCACGCCAGAAAACATCGAGGAAACACCCACAACAGAGCCAACCGCTGAACCAACACCATTGCCCGAACCAGACGCCGTCAATTTTTCATTGACGCAAGCCGAATCCTCGTTGCCTGATGATCTTTATCAACAAATTAGCTACTTTGGCATGATCGATTTTTTCTTCGAAGGCCTTCTTTGTGATGAGATGGTGTATGAAGAAATCGAGATTGACAGCCAACACGATCTTGGTGCGTATGCTGCGCTGTCTGGCAGCACAGAAAGCGACCCCACCCTGTATGATTCCATTGAAGTACGCACCTGTGATTGGCAAGATGGCGATGAGATCAGCATCAAGCTCACGTTACCCTCCGGCGAAACAATATCTCAAACACATATCTACGGCCAGGCAGATTCTTTTTCACCACGCCCAGAGCGCATTAATCAGCTTGCTGCTGCCGAATACCCATTTGATTACGGTGCATTGGGTGTTTACTTTGTGCCTGGATTTGATAGTGAATTGGGTGCGTATCGATTTGAGATTGAAGGAAACGGCCGTTCTTTCTCCCACACTATCACCGTCACCCCCCCGAATCAGCCACGTGTTTTTGATGATGGCAGCGATGAAGCACCAGCCTGGCTGCTGTCACAATTTGCCCCAGGTGAACAGGTGCGTCTGGTCGCTTACGGCAGTAGGGATTGTGATAGAGATGCGATGTATGAAGTGGACATCAATTATGTCTCGCTTTGTTTAATCGGTTGGCAGCGATATACGGTGCCGGAAAACGGCCGTCTAAACATCCAGGCCGAACCTGCCAGCACCTTTGTCTACTACGCCATCGTTGGTGAGCAATCAGGCACGTTTGCCCTGAACACGCTGGTGAATGCCGAAGTGGTTCAATCCAACGCTCATGTCCGAGCAGATTGGATTCCCTGGCTTTACGAATCTAACACACGCACCACAGCCCTTCACCGGCTGTCTCCCAGCACGTTGGTTCGTATCACCGGCCAACACGAAAGTTATAGGCTGGTGCAATTGTCTGATGGCACAGAAGGCTGGGTTGCATCGGTGGCAGTGGAAGTGGGAGAAACGGCCGTTTCCCCACCAACTTCATACATCTATCTAACCAACGGCACCGACCTGCCAGAATGGGTCTACCTGCCAACCGCCCCTTACTTTTACATGGGTTCCAGCAGTTACGATACTGAGTTCACCGAAGAAGCAGAACAACCAACCCATGATGTGTCCCTATCCCCGTTTTGGATACAGCGAACAGAAGTGAGCAACGCCGCTTACGCAGAATGTGTTGCGGCAGGTAGTTGTACAGCCCCAAGCTCCATCGCATCAAACACCCAACTCGACTACTTCACCAATACCGAATTCGCCAATTACCCCGTTATCTTTGTCACACAACCGCAGGCTCAAACTTACTGCGAATGGATTGGAGGGCGACTGCCAACCGAAGCGGAATGGGAATTTGCCGCTCGTTATCCAAAAAACAGCTATTACACCTGGGGCAACCTTGCCAATGCAGCAGCAGACAATCCCGATTTGGCAAACTTTGGCAAATTAGTTGGAGATACCACACCCGTTTACAACTACATCTCAGGCGCTACAGAATCAGGGCTGTTCAACATGCATGGCAACGTTTGGGAATGGACCGCCGATTGGTTTGACCCTGCCTATTATCAAAATTCACCGTCAGAAAATCCCACCGGACCCGAAAGCGGCAATGAAAAAGTAGCTCGTGGCGGCAGTTGGAGCACGAGCCTTGAGTACATTAGCCTCACCAACCGATTCAATCGCGATCCTAATCAAGGGTATGACAATGTAGGGTTTCGCTGTGTCAGTACAACGAATATCAATGGTTCATAGAGAAACGGCCGTTTTATAAAGCCAAGAAGACAACATGCGCCCAAGCGCACTACGATGAATGAAAAGCTGTCAGCTAACAACTGAAAACAAACAGCTATTTCTAAAGGAGACAATATGCAAAAAACAATAAAAATGTCCTTGTTCACAATCGGATTGATTTGCCTGTTACTAATGGTCACCCCAGCAACCTCAATTGTTCATGCGGCCGTTAACTGCAGTGATCCCGGCGTCGTTTGTAAAAGCGGTGCCATTAACAGCAACGAAACCTGGACCTCAGATAACATCTACGTCATTACTGCGGACTTAACGATTTCTTCGGGTGTTACAGTTACCATTAACCCAGGCGTCATTGTCAAGTTTAATTATTACTACACCCACAACATTTTGGTTGACGGCACCCTTAATGTAAACGGAACTTCTACAAACAAGGTCTACTTCACATCAGAGCGAGATGATACCCTTGGTGGCGACACCAATGGCAATGGAGCTACCAATTCACCTGCTGCGGGTCAGTGGGAATCGATTCGCTTTCGTAGTGGCAGCGACGGTACCTGGACCCATGCTGAACTTCGTTACGGTGGCGACAAGGGAGGAGCGATTGCTCTGTCTGGCAGCTCGCCATCCTTTGATAATCTCACTGTCAAAAAAAGTGAACTTGCAGCCATTACGGCCTTGCCTACCGACATGCCCACCATTACCAACTTTTCTGCACAGGACACCCCACGCGGTGGCCTCAATTTTCAGGGCGGTACTGTCACCGGCAACATCACCTGGTCTCAATCTGACATCGTTCACATCATTAGCAGTGACGTTACCGTTAATGATGGTGCTACGCTCACTATTAGTCCCGGCGTCATCGTCAAGTTTCACTACTACTATACCCACAACCTATTGGTTGATGGCACCCTTAACGTAAACGGAACCGCTTCAGACAAGGTCTACTTCACATCAGAGCGAGATGATACCCTTGGTGGCGACACCAATGGCAATGGAGCTACCAATTCACCTGCTGCGGGTCAGTGGGAATCGATTCGCTTTCGTAGTGGCAGCGACGGTAC
>QQUD01001086.1 GCA_008501785.1 Chloroflexota bacterium | reverse complement strand
GGACTCTGATTTACCGTTACAAATTGCATTTCCTGTGTTAATGGCTAATATTACGGGCTGGTTGAGTCCAGGGCGTGCGTTTGCCACCCCAACTGGGTTACATCCGGGTGATCCGGTGCCGATTGCACCGGGAGCTGGCACAACGGCCGTTTCCGTGCTCAAACCAGATGGTAGTCGCTGGCTGCAAGAAGTGGGTGAAGAAAGTATCATTTTCACCGAGACAGAACAGCCGGGACTGTACGCGGTAAATTTGCGTGACAGTCGTGGCGATCGAGCCGCAGGTAATTTTGCCGTCAACCTGTTTGCGCCGGGTGAATCAGATATTCGACCGGTGGCACAGATTCAAATTGGACAGACGACGGTGGAAACGGCCGTTGCAGAAGACGTTGGGCAGCGTGAATTTTGGCCCTGGCTGCTTGGTATTGCGGTAATTGTGTTGATTGTTGAATGGTGGGTACACCATCGCGGGACGCAGTTACCTAAATTTGATAGGTTGCGAAGTCGATCTGAATAGGTATTATGTGCTAATTATCATAGATTTCACAGATTTTGCAGATAAAATATTTGTATGAGTGAAGAGACGAACGAATCACAAACTCCGCGCCGTGCGATTGGGTGGATACTGGTAATATTGTTGCTGCTTTTTTTGATTTTGGGGGCAACGGCATTATTGTCTGGAAATAATTTGCGCCCAATTAAGCCGTTTGTGGCGACTGAAACGGCCGTTCCCGTCAACTACAACGCCCCGTTTGAGCCAGTCTCATTTCCCGACCTGCAAGCTAATCCTGAACAATACCGGGATCAGCGGATTCGTGTAACGGGGCGTTTCACGCGATTAACGCCTCCAGATTGTGTTTCATTTGATGGTCCGGTGATTCGATGGGGATTGATTGCCGAAGATTTGCAGATGAATGCACAGGGGTTAGAGTCGCTGCTGCATTTAATTCCAGCAGACACAACTTTAACGGTGGATGGCGTGTGGCAACGGTATCAAGGGCCGTCTGGCTGTGGCAAAGAGCCGGAGATGGCTTCGGTTTGGTATTTGGTCGTGTCACGCATTGTGCAGCCGAATCCGCTGCCGCTGCCCGGTACATCCCCGGTTGATAGCGGTGCTCAGGGCACTGTGGCAACGATGACGGCAACGGCCGTTTCTGGTGAACCGCCTGAGCTAACACCAACCGTGAATGACGAAACGGCCGTGACGCTTACCCCTCCAACTGCGACTCCCACGCAGTCGCCAACCAACACACCGCCAGGTTTTCCAACATCTGCACCTGTTGACGCAACCCCAACCCTACGCCCGACGACGCAACCTACCGCCTCGCCAACGACGGTTTCTGGCAACCAGCCAACAGCGACAACAGGTGCTCCAGCGGGTACCGCAACCGTTACCCACACGGCCACAGAAACCACAACCCCTGACCCCAATGCAACCGCAACGCCTGGAAATGGCTCGCAGCCACCGATAGGGCTTCCTACAGCAACGCCTCAAGAAGTAACCCCTCCCGCCTATCCACCTCCAGGAACACCTGCATACCCTTAGTGCTCATCCGTTTATAAATATGGAATTGACGGATGAGCTTCAAGTGTGCGTTCGGCAATGAATGTCCAAAGTTATTTCCGAACGCACACTTAGGAATTTGAAAACCCGGCTGTTAGCAGTCCAACGGCCGTTCCTGCTAACAGTCCTACGATTCCCCACAACGGCAGTTGTTGCATCACCCAGGTAAGTTCGGCTTGGGTAAATTCGGGACCATGTGCGTGCAGCCCGGTTTTGATGGCCATGAAGATTAGTGTCATGCCGATGCTGAAGATGCCGGTGAGGAGTCCGAGAACGGCCGTAACCGCCACCCCCACCATTACCGAAACCGTGCGCCCGCCCAAATACCGCTGCATCAAATGCCCCGCAGCAACCACTGTAACACCAACGCCCATAACCAACACCTGCGCCAATGCGCCTTCGAGACTAATCCAGATGGCGGCGTAAATGGCAAGCAGTGCGGTAATCAATTGTAAGCCCGGTAGTTTGTTTGGGATTTTCATGGGTAATTCCAAATATTGCCTGGAGTGGAGGCTTTAGCCAGAACATTCCGGCTAAAGCCTCCACTCCCAAATAACGATAACGGGAATGATTATAGCGGTCTGTGAGCTTTTTTACCGAGCGAATCTAAGATAAAATAGCGAGACTATTTTACAGGAGCAATCAATGAAGCTTTGGCAACCAAAAATTGAACCGGATGCAGATGGATTTTATGAAACGGGGATAACGGCCGTTTCCCTGCAATCAACCCCCATGCAAGCCGTCAAAATAAATGGTCGAAAAGTTGTGCTGGCCCAGTACGAGGGAAAGCTAGTGGCATTTGACAGCCGCTGCCCCCATGCATCTGCCGATATGTCGCAGGGGGAACTGCATCGCTGGAAGCTGTATTGCCCAGAACATAGCTACTGTTTTGATGTGAGAAACGGCCGTATTGCCTGGCCTGAAGATGAAGTTTATCGGTTAAAAATGTTTGCTACGGTCGTCAAAAATGATATGATTCGCGTCAAGCTCAGTTGACCAAAAGTCGCGTGCTCACACTCTAAAAAGTTAATTTGCCCTAACAAAAAAAAGTTTACGTTTCATGGAGGAAACAATGCAGATTCGCAGCACAATCATCGTCCTTGTTGTTTTATTTTGTTGGGTACTCACAGGAGTTCTGGTTGCTGAACCAGAAAAAGCCAGTTTAACGGCCAATCAAATATCAGATCACAGCATGACCGAAGGCAATACGGGCAATGGTTATAGCGGTCCGGGTTCATTACGAACTTCAGGTGGAAAAACACATGCGGTGTGGATTGAAGAAACAGGCAGTTCTGAGGGAAGCGATCTATTCTACAGAAATTTATCTACCAATAGCAGCACAATCAATTTAAGTGATCCTGATCAATCGGAAGGGACTGCACACAATCATTATAAGCATGGTGTTGCTGATGATGGTTTGGCGCACGTCTTGTGGTTTGAAGAATCCAGTATCAATGAAAACAACTTATTCTATTGGCATTCAACGCTAGGAACAATTCAATTGACGAGCCGGGCCCAAGCATCTGGTGAATTATCGGTTTCAGATGCACAGATGATGATAGATAGCAGCGGCAAAGCCCATATTGTCTGGCGAGATTTTTCTCAAAGTGCAGGGAATTCCTTTTTGTATTATTGGCATGATAGCACAACCACGCAATTGGTGACCGACTCGGAATCCGGCAGGCTGGAACTGGGCATCTATCAGGAAATTGCACATGTTTTGTGGCAGAAAGGTGAAACACTTTATCATTGGAATTCGGATACGGCCGTAACTGACACCCTACCAACGCCAGTTAGCGCGGATATTCAATCTGCACATTTAAGCGTTGACAACAATGGAAAAGCTCATGTCATTTGGGATGAAGACGCCAGCGATTCCTGTTTTTATTATTGGGATTCAGTTACCAAGCGCAGCAAATCTATTTTGTCGGGTGTGAACTGTGGTTTTATGCAAGTAAAGGTGGATGTGTCTGGTTTGCCATATACCAGCAACTACAGCTATAACGCTCCTAATTACTTAACGTATTTTTGGAATCCCACCATGACTGCTGCAACAGAGCTTGCCAGTGAATCTGCCAATGATACCTTGCTCGTGTCAGATGGTGGCAAGGCGCATCTGTATTACAAAACAACAAATAAAGTATGGTATTGGAACAGCGATATGGCTGCATTCCAAGATTTAAGCGCCCTGGCTGGAACATCCTCTGCTGGCATTGAGGTTCTTGAGACCGAGTTTAATAGCCAGGGCAATTTGCATTTGGTGTGGTGGCAAGATGGGCTGTTTTACTGGGATTCAGGAACGGCCGTTGTCACAAACCTATCCAGCGATTTCTTCGACACAACCAATCCAGATCCAACTGATATGATAAGTGAGAAAGGCGTCATCCATTTTGTGGCTGCAAATAATGGGGAAATAAAGCATTGGAACAGTCAAACGAAACAGACTCAATTGATTTCTGATTTACAAGGATACCTAGATGGCCTCCAAATTGTCATTGATAGATTGGGGCAGGTTCATATTGGCTGGGATCAAAGCTTGCCAAGCAGTGGTCACGACATGTTTTATTGGAATGAGGTTGATGGAAGGGTGGAGTTGAATGAAACGGCCGTTGACGAAACATCAAGTTATGGTGTTCATATGACTTTGGATACCAACAATCTCCACTTACTTTGGAACGAAGACGCCGACATTACCAGCGAAGGAAGAGATGTCTTTGTTGCAACCATCAAACAAGAATTTGAGCAAATATTTCTGCCGATGTTAATTCGTTAAAGGTAAACATGAACTGTGAGATTGGAGACTGGAAACCAAACAAGTCTCCAGTCTCTATTTTTTAGCCTCAACGACAATTAGAGTTGTGATTGTCCATGATCATTGGCAAATAAAGCAGGTGTGCGCCGGATGGAACCAGAGGGGCGGGGGGACTGCCATTCGTTTGTATTTGAAGAATGCTGCCGTTGCTATAAGCAGCGACATATAACTCGCCATCGCACCCCTCACCGAAGGTGCTGGGGTTGAAAAGGTCGGTTAGCTTGCCGATTGGGGTGATTTCCCAGTCAGGACTGCCCTGTTTGGCTAACCAAACATTGCTGTTAATAAAGTCGGCGTAGATGTAATAGCCGTTTAGATCAGGGAAATCGCTGCCCCGATACACAAATCCACCTGTGATGGAGGTGCCGGCGTCGTTGGGATTTGTAATGTTGCTGCGTGGATAATCATCAATGGGAAAGACGTAGTCACTAGATGGACCACAGCCGGATGTGTTGAATGTGTTGAATCCTTCATAACAGCGCCAGCCGTAATTTTCGCCGCCGCTGCTGCTGGCTGGCTGAAAGTTGACTTCTTCTCGCGCTCCCTGGCCAACATCCGCAATGTACAAATCGCCGGTTTCCCGATCAAAGCTAAACCGCCAAGGATTACGTAAGCCGAGTGCCCATATTTCATCTAATGTGCTGTTGTCTCCAACGAATGGGTTATCGTTTGGAATGGTGTAAGGTGTACCATTGTCTGCATCAATGCGCAGAATTTTGCCTAATAGCGTTTGTCGTTCTTGTCCGTTGCCGACTGTGCCGTGTCCTGTGTCGTTGTCTCCACCACCACCCCCATCGCCCATCGTGATGTACAAATAGCCATCTGGCCCAAAGGCGAGATCGCCCGCGTTGTGGTTTTCTTGCGGTTGAGCCACACGCAATATTTCCTGACGACTGCTGACATCAGCCAGATTCGGATCAGTGGTGACTGAGAATCGATCGATGATTGTGTCACCACTTCCTTTTGCTGTGTAGTTGACATAAAAATATGGTGTGGTTGGATAATCGGGATGAAATGTAAGTCCCAACAGTCCACGTTCACTATTGATGTCTACCAAGATGTTAATGTCTAAAAATGGATTAGCGAGGACGGAGCCATTTTCATCAATGATTTTGATATATCCGTCTTGCTCAGCGACAAAAAGGCGATTGTCTCCAGCATGGGTGATGTCAGTGGGCTTGGAGAACCCGCTGGCAAGGAAAGATGCATTGACGGTGGGAACGGCCGTTACCCTCCTCACATCCCTGGCCGAAACGGCCGTTCCGCCCACACCTAATACAATCAACAAAAAAGTGGCTCCCAGCATGAACAAACGATTTGACATAATTATTCTCCTGGGTATTGATGATAAAGTGCGCTGCACCCAAATTGTTATGGTTGAATTTGCCAGACTTCGCCGGTGGCGTGACCAACGGCGTAAAGCTCGCCATTGGCATCTTCACCGAAGCTAGAGATTTGTTTTTCGAGGAAAAGGACTTGCGTGTTTGTCCAACTGCCATCAGCCTGCGGAATCACAGACCAAATAATGCCCGTACAGTAATCTCCCACAAAATAGTTGCCGGTGAGGCTGGGGAAAGCTGTGCCGCGATACACGTAGCCGCCGGTAATTGAACAGCCACTGCTGTGATTGTATTCAAAAATGGGGAGCTGTAACCCTTCCGAATTGCAGCTTTCTGCGTTAAAACAGTGCTGCCCTTCCATAATGTTCCAGCCGTAATTTTCGCCGCCGGTGCTGTTAGCCGGTTGGAAATGCACTTCTTCGTAGGTGTATTGGCCGACATCGGCAACAAACAAATCCCCTGTGGCCCGGTCAAAACTAAAGCGCCATGGGTTTCGCCAACCATATGACCAAATTTCATTGCGAATGGCGTCGTCGTTGACAAATGGGTTGGTAGAGGGAACTGCGTAAAAATTGGTTCCATCATCATAATTGACGTCGATACGCAGTAGAGACCCTAGCAGTGTGGCTGGATTTTGCCCATTATTTTGTGGGTCTTCGGCACTGCCACCGTCACCCATGGCGATGTAGAGGAAGCCATCAGGCCCGAATCCAACCTGGCCGCCGTTATGATTGTTGAATGGTTGGCCGATTGTGAGCAAAATGCGCTCGCTGTCAGGATCGGCCAGATTTGGATTGCCAGAGTTAACTTGAAAGCGGGCAATAACGGTGCTGCCGCCGGGGTTGGTGTAGTTGACGAAGAAACGGCCGTTTTCCACATACTCCGGGTGAAACGCCAGCCCTAATAATCCCTGCTCATTCGCAAATGACCCAACCCGATCTTGCAGATCGAGGAATGGTTCGGCCAGCAAGACGCCATTTTCGACAATGCGAATCTTGCCCACCTGCTCTATGATAAAGAGCCGGTTATCAAATGCGTGGGTCAGGTAAGTAGGTCTAACTAACTGTCCTTCAGGAATAATTGTTTTTAGAGAGATACTGTTGACCTGCACAGGCATAGGGGTCGGGGTGCTGGTTGGTGTTTCGGTTGGTGTTGGGGTGGGGGGAACGGCCGTTGCATTTTCAATTGGGCTGGTGGAAATGGCCGTTGGTGAAGCAGGTGCTTCTACAACTGTCTCCGGTGTTGTGGTTGGGGCGGAAGGCAATGTGGCAGTCGGTTCAGCCACAACTGGCGGGGTATTGGTGATTGGCTCCGTCGCTCGTGGAATACAAGCTGCCACGGGTAAAACTAAAAGCAGCAAGAATAATGTTTTATATTTCATAGTTGCCAATTATAGGAAAAATCGACCAAGGATCATATTACAGGTTGATGATTATTTAATTGTCCTGAAAATCGTTGGATAAAACGTTGTTTTGTGCAACGATTTTCAGGACAATAGGTCAAGACAGCATCACGACCTACAGGTTTTCATCTGAGGTGGTGTGCTACGATTTGTAAAAGCTATAGCCAATCAACGTTTAGATCGTGTAACGGTCAACGAGTAAGGTGCTGCATCTCCATAAAATTCTTCAATTACAATGCCCCACTGCCCATCGCTGCCAATCGAGAACATGAGAAAAGCCTCATCTTCACCTGCATCTGTGTTGTCAACCGTGAGTACACGATTGCCGTCTGGACCTTGTATATAAAATGAAAGATCGCGATTGGATCTAGTTGTTGTCAACATAATGTCCAAAAGATCACCCTTCTTGGCATCAAAGAGCCACAGATTGCTTTGTTCTGCCGCTAACCGACCTGATACAGGATCATCATATTCTAACAGCCCAGCATAGGTAGGTTCGTTGATCTCATTTGCCGCCAATTCAATCTCGTAATCCCCTGCTGTGCCAAAAAATTCACTGACCAATATCAAATATTGACCATCTTGGGGCAGTGTAAAGGTGACCCGTTCTTGCTCCCCTGCTGGATGCTTGTCTTGGGTTGTGAGTCGTTCCACATTTGGGTCTAACAACCAGATATTCAAATCTAGAGCTGAATTCAATGGTGTAATCGTGATTTCAACTTCATCATCTTTTGTGCCATTAAAGAACCAGGCGTGCGCCTCGTTGGCCTGCAATGATTCTTGTTTAACATCGCCATAGATCAAATCACCAGCATCATGGAAGTTTGCCGTATCTTCTCCACCTTCATCTAAAGACAAGGAATACCCGCCCCCATCACCAGCAAAGCTGCTAATGATGATGGTGTATTCGCCAGTCAACGGCAGTTCATAACCAGAAATGACTTCTGCATCACCACTAAACCCTTCGTCAAGACCAACCAGACGAATGCCGTCGGGGCTATATAACTCTAATATTGCGTCAAACGGGCCTTCAGGAATTAGCACAATACTGACCAAGTCGTTGGCTGTTCCGATAAATTGCCACACTTTTTTCCCTTCGGCTGGTAGGTCGCTTTGGATGGTTTGTCCCAGCTCGATCCGCCCTCCGTTGTTAAATAAAGGATCGTCTGTAAGGACGAGGCTGAGCGTGTAACGCCCGCCTGCATTGAAGAACTCTTCTATTTCAATCAAGTAGGTGCCTGACTCTGGCAGCAGTAAATCTATTACAACCTCGGTATCTCCAGCAAAGCCATTGTCGATAGTGGAAATAGTTTGCCCTGAAGGGCTGATGAGTGACATGGTCAAATCGAGATTTGTGTCTTCTGGATTGGCGGTGATGGTGGCATAACGGCCGTTTTCACTATTAAATGTCCAAATATCACTAATGCCGGACTCTAAACGGCCGTTTATTAAATCTTGTTCTCCCAAACTGCCCAAAATTGAAGTTGTGCCATCGTTGATCTGAATATTGGCAAAAATGTCGTGGATAATAATCGTTTCGGCAATCTCATCAAATGTATCGATGTGAGATGCCCATTGGTCTGATTCAGCTGTAAATAAAAAGACAGCTTGTGTTGGCAGCGAGACAAGTGTACTGCCTGGATTGATAGTGAATAAATAGATACGTGTGCGCAAATTGTCACTGCCGTTGTTGAAGATGAGCGGTGCGCCTTCAATATCAATGAATGCCCCAGGAATGTCCGCAGAAACAGACGATGCAGTCTCTATCATATTTGGGACCCCAATCGGGGAAACATCATAATTTTCAAGTAATGCGGTTAATGCTGTGCTTGGAGATGAACCTGGCAGGTCAAGATTGGTGACCAATCCGGCGGCATACGCACCCGTGTCAATTTGTTTGTTTGCCAGCAAGGCACTCCCAGCCCGTTCTGAATCTGCCGCTAATAACACCACCAGCCCAAGCGAATTGACAGCCAGCGGCGTGTCTAAATCGCCTGTCAAATTAACCCATTCTGGCGGTACAGCAATTTGCAGGCCAGATGCCTCACTTCCAATTTGTTGTAGGGAGACTGTGGTTGTGGGTATGGGGGTTGGCTCAGGAGGCGGTAATTGAGTTGCGTCACCTTGATCGTCATTTGTGGCAGTTGCCTGCTGGGAAATGATTGAAGATCGCGTGACAACAGACACATCCTCTGTTGCGCTAAGATTACCATTTTCCTCGGTGACTGGTCGACATGCGACAACCGCGACCATAATGGACCCCAGGAAAAGGCGTGACCAGATTGTTTGTTTCATAGGTTATCTCTACGCGTCTTCTCCTTAATGCGGATGTCATCATATCATGCTGTGCAAATGATGATGTCATTGTGGTTGCTGTGTTGAATGGTTGTAAAATGTTTGCACAATGATGACATCAAGCAACTTATAACGCCCTCACAAGTTGCTTGAATATAAAGAAATAAGCCAGCTCACGGACTGGGTACTCGCCAGTCGTCGCCAATAATGACTAAAACATCGTAGTCACCTTCCGGCTCATTGCCATTGCTGATGTTGAGTGGTGGAATATGCATTAACTGCGTGAGATACTTGGTGGTATTTGGATGGTCCCCATAATCAATGATCTGCGATGTGCGATATGTGGCCGC
>QQUD01000553.1 GCA_008501785.1 Chloroflexota bacterium | reverse complement strand
AAACGCATCTTTGAGGACCACAGCATAGCCAGCGGCACGGTGTTGCTCTGCCTGTTCTCGCAAGCCGTCCACGCGCCACTTCGCGCCCATGTCGGGCCAGGAAAGTTGGGCCAAGTCTTCAGCGGTGATCTCCATTTTGGGCAGCGGCGTTTCCACAATGCTGAAGTAGAAGCCATTTTTCTTGGGGCGGTGATGGGTAATGCCCCACTCATCGCGATATGCCCAATAGTCGCCGGCATCTTCCTCAACGATGCCCCAATTGTGGCTGTTGAGCGGATAGAGTCCGCGAGTGTCGATGCCCAATCGGGTGGCGATGTCATCTTCGATGGTGGCCAATTGTTGGATGGTGTCGCAGAGGGTAACGGCCGTTTCCGGCAAACCCAACGCCTCACGCAGCTTCTGGTAAGCAACCGCGTGAATCCCCGACACCTGAATACTGCCCAGATCAAACGGAATTCGGTCTGGCTCTCGATGATCGAGCGCCGTCAACAAACGTGCGCGTGAACTCATCATGCTGGATACGCTTTTGCCGCTGCCTCAGCATCCATATAAAGATGGATGTGTGACTTTTGGCGCATAATCGAAGCGGGGCAAGCTTCGGTGATCGGCCCATTGATTGTGTCATAAACCGCGTTCGCCTTCCGCGCTTCGGGCACAATGCAAAATACCCGTTTTGCCGCCAGCAGTGCTGGAATTGTCAGCGTGATCGCGTGGGTAGGCACCTCGTCCAAGCCGCCAAAATGCCCCTCGCCCACCTGCTGCTGCCGCGATACGATGTCCATCTTCACCACTTTCACCCAGACCGGATCGTCAAATTCGGCAAAGGGCGGGTCGTTAAAGGCGATGTGGCCATTTTCGCCAATGCCCATCGCGCAAAAATCGGCCGGATGGGCGCGTAAAAGGCGGGCATACTCGGCGCAGTCCGTTTCCAGATGGCCTTCGCGAGCGATAACGGGATGAAACGCAGCCGGGGCGGGGATATGGTCAAGTATGTTTTTCTGCAAAAAGGCGGGGAAGCTGGCGGTATGACCCGGCGCCAATCCTACGTACTCATCCATGTGGAAAATCGTCACTTTGCCCCACTCAATGCCTTCGATTTCGCGCAGTGCTTCTAAAAAGGTCAACTGCGAATTGCCGGTGGCAATGATGATGCTCGCCTTTCCCTTTTCATCGATGGCTTGTTGGATAATTTGAGCCGCTGCTTGCGCCGCCGCCTGCCCCATCCCCTCGTTTGTTTGGTAAATGCTGACGGGCAGCAAATCAACTTTCGTTTCCAGTAATGCTTTTTCAGTCACAATAGTCTCCTCTGTAAATCGAATTGGTAATTCGATATGCGATTTGTAAAATCGCGCTACAATTTTTATATTACCCAACGGCCGTTTATCAGCACCTGCCAAGCAGTGAAATCTTCATTAAAAATAGCGATGTCGGCATCCTTGCCTGCTTCCAGGCTCCCTTTGCGGTCGGCCACACCGATCACGCGAGCCGGAGTCAGCGACGCCATCCGCACCGCTTCCGGCAAAGGCACATCGACAGGCCCCGTAAGCACGGGAATCATCTCATTCAACAACGTCGAGCTGCCTGCAAAGCAGGAACGGTCGAACATCATGCCCACACCATCATGCACCTCGTACTCCATTTCACCCATGCGGAAGCGCGACCCTTCCGGCAGTCCCGCGCCGCTGGTCGCATCAGAAATGATACAGAGGCGATCTGGGCCGACACATTTGTAAGCCAACTTCATCAACGTGGGCGGCAAATGTTTGTTGTCAGTAATCATCTCCACCGTCAGATTGTCGTAAGCGAGCGACACCTCCAGCAAGCCCGGTTTGCGCCAGGGGCCTTCACGAACGGTGGTCGATTGGGCGCTCCAAATGTGGATGATGTGGTGCAACCCCGCTTCGATGGTCGCAGCGACTTCCGCTTCTTTGGCGGAACTGTGCCCCGCAGCAGCAACAATGCCCAATTCAACCAATCGCCTGGTTAATTCAACCGCCCCCGGCAGTTCTGGCGCATAGGTGAATTGGCGAATGACATCGTGATAGGCAAGCAGTTGGTCTACGGTGCCGTCATCGGGATTGCGAACATTAGCTGGGTCTTGTGCGCCCGCCTGGGCTATGTTGAAGTAGGGACCTTCGACGTGTACGCCCAAAACTTGTGCGCCGTCACGCGCAGCAGACATCCATTCTCGCGCAAATTCCAAACTGGCTACCAAATCGGGAATGGGCGCAGTTGATGTGGTTGCCAGCAGCCCCGTCACGCCGCGCCGTGCGTTTTCGGCGGTGATTGTGCCGAATGCGGCGGCGGTGGGTTCGTTGAAGGTGTGACTCAGCGCCCCGTGTGTGTGGATATCGATCAGGCCAGGGGTGATAAAACGGCCGTTTACATCCACCCGCTCCACCTCATTCCCCAACTCACCCACATCAACAATTCCAGCAATCGTCACGCCCTCAACGACAACCGCTTTTCCTGCAACCACTTTATCGGGTAAAACAACACGGCCGTTTACCAACGCAAATCGTTCATTATTCATCATCTACCTCATCAAGCAGCGACTCCGGCCCAACCGGCGCAAAGCGAAACATGCCATACTGGGCCTGCGCCATATTTTTATCATCAGTTTCGTGGATAATTTGCCACATGCGGGCCGCCATTTTTTCCAGTAACGGCCGTTTCTCCACCTCTCCCGCCAAATTGCATAATTCATGCGGGTCGGCAGCCAAATCATACAGCTCATCCTCGTCAAAGCCGTTGAACACGTATTTGTGATGGTCCTGCCAAAGCACGCGCTGCGTGTAATTGAAGCGCTGGCCGTGACATTCGGCGAATGCTTCGGATGTCCAGTCGGCTTCATCGTTTTGTAAAAGCGGGAGCAGGGAACGGCCGTGTCCTGGAAAATTGGTAACGGCCGTTAACTGTGTCAACGTCGGTACCAAATCAAGCAAACTGACCACCTCATTCACCTGCTTACCCGCCGGAACGCCAGGTCCACTGAGCAGCAGCGGAATGCGATACGCCCCTTCAAAAGCAGGAATTCCTTTCAGCATCAGTCCATGTTCGCCCATGTAATCGCCATGATCCGACGTGAAAACGATAATTGTATTTTCGGCCATGCCCAGCGCTTCCAATTCAGCCAAAATTCGGCCAATTTGCTCATCAATCATCGTGCAGTTGGCGTAATAACACGCCGTCGCCTGGGCAAAATCATCCCACGTCAAATCCTCCCAAACGCGCTGGATACGTCGGTAAATACCGGGCCGATCAGCCAAATCATCATCAACATTAGCCGGTTTGGGAATGTCGGCCGGATTGTATTGTTCGTAATGTTGTTGCAGCGCTACATACGGGTCATGGGGCGCTTCGGAGCTAAGGAAAAGGGCAAACGGCCGTTCTGGTTCAGCCGCCGCCTGCTGCAAAAAATGGATGCCGTCGGAATACAATTGATATTCCGGCAGCGATTCGATCGGCGCATCACTGACACCATACAACAGGAAATCCTTGTATCCTTTTTGCTGCACGACACCCTGCACGGACATCTCATCGCCCACTTCCACCAATCCCAGCAATTTGTGATACTGGTCCACCTCATACGTCTCAAACCCAAAGTTTTCCAGACGGTTGCTGCGTTCCACATGCCATTTACCAAAATAGGCGGTGTGATAACCAGCGGCTTGCAGCGTTTGCGGCCAAACAGGCAGCGACGCGTCGAATTTGGCTCGGTAGGGCGGTACGGCGTGGGTCACATCGACCATGCCGTGAGTGTGCGGCAGCAGGCCAGTCATCAAGCTGGCCCGCGTCGGCGAGCAAATGGGATTGACTGTGTAGCAGCGGCTAAAGCGCGTCCCATTTTCTGCCAACCGATCCAGATTCGGCGTTTGGCAAGCTGTGTGTGGTTCGATAGTGTCAGCCCGCTGCTGGTCGGTCATCAAAAAGAGCAGATTGGGTGGCCGGGTGGACATCCTATTCGGCTCCTGACAGGCGCTGCAAAACTTGAATGACGTTGATCAGGGCGCGAGGTAAATGGAACGGGTCTTTAACGGGGAGGGCGACAGTTTGCGTAAACGGCCGTCCTTCTCTATCCAACTTCTGCGTCCATTCACCATAATCCGCAACTGGATAATGGTTGAACGCATAATCATGCACCTTCGCAAACCAATCCAGCGCCCACGCCTCGCCCGATTGTTCATAAGCAAGCAGCAAGGCGTACAACGCCTCGGTATGCGGCCACCATATTTTGGAGTCGGCAAACGGCCACCACGGATCGCCCCCGGCTGCGTCGCGGGCCAACAGAATCCCGCCAAATTCTTTATCCCAGCCAACGTCCATATGCCATTGAATGACATCGGCAGCTTGCGCCAGCCGTTTCGCGTCTCCCCAATGCTGGTAAATGTGTATCATAAACCACATCGATTCGATGGCGTGGCCGGGAACGATAGCCCGACCCTGGGACGAATCAATCAAGCTGTTGTCGAGATGGACGTATTCGTAAAGCAGCTTTTGATTGGGCTGACGGTAAGCGGTCATCACCTCTTCGGCGTGAAATTTGCCCGCTGCCAAAATGGCATTGTCGTTTAGCAGCAAGCCCAACTCATGAAACACCAGCGAGAAAATCATGGAAACGCCATGTGCCTTCACGCCTTCGGGCAGTGGATAGGGAGCAGTTTCATACGAACCGGGCTGCGCCAGCCGCTGCTGCACATTTTCGTAGGTGTCCAGCGCCAGATCAATCGCTTCCTGGCTGCCGGTGGCGCGCGCAAATTCGGTCAGACCGTAGATAGCAAATCCGTCGGCGTAGATGCTGGTTGCGCCTTGCAGTACCTTGCCTTGCGCGTCTACGGCAAAAACCCAGCGGCCTTGTGAGTCACGGCCGTTTTGCTTGGCAAACTCAAAAATGCACTGCGCTGCATCCAGCCACTCCTGTCGCTTTTCAATCTGGTTGTACAACGCCGAAAACGTCCAAATGGCCCTCAGCTGCGACCACATATATTTGTCCGTGCTCAAAATCTCGCCCGTGTCAGCAACGCAGGTGCAAATGCCGCCCTGCTCCCAATCCATCGCGTGGGTAAGCCAAAAAGGAACCGTGCGCTCCAACAGTTCAGCCCGGTAAATAGCTAATAAATCATCAAATCTAACAGAAATATTCATATAAAATCGGGGTTTGGACGCAGATTAACGCTGATGAACGCAGATTTTTTTCTTAATCTGCGTTTATCATGCAAATCAGCGTCCTATTTCATTCTTGGGCAATTGTGTCGTAATCCCAGCCTTGTTCGCCGCAGATAGTTTGCACATGGCTGTCCCAGGTTGGTTCGGCAGTAGGACGGCCGTTTGGAAAACAATCAACCGCCAGATAGCGCAGTGTCGTCGTGCCCAGGCAGTGAATCCTGTGCAGCGTTGCCGGTGGGATGCGAACCACATCCCCAGGATGGACTGGGTAGGGTGCGAGTTCGGAGCCGATTTCGAGACGGCCGTTTCCCTCCAACACATAAAAAACCTGCTCCGTATCATCATGCTGATGCAGCGGCGGCGCTTCGCCGGGAGCCAGTTCCACCACAAACACCTCGCTGGCCGTCGCCTGCGACCGGTCCATCACCAAATCATTGATATGCGTCGGGAAGCGATACCGCTTCATCTCTTTTGTGCTAAAAACATACGACATAAGCTCACTCCTATGTAAATCGGATTGCTAATCCGATGGTCGGATTAACAATCCGACCTACGCGGTATAACCTGCCAACATTTGATCCATCACCCAGCTGGTGCGGGCGGCGCTTTTGCCAGTGCTGGGACAGCTTCCCGCCCCGTTCAACGCATCTACAACCGATTGGATCAGCGGCTGCTGGATATGCTCCGGGTAGCCGATGGTGAATTCTTGAGTGCCCGATTCTATTGTCAGCACAACAGGGCTATCATCAAAAGTCGCGTAGCTTATCTTGCCCTTGCTGCCTACAATTTCAGTGCGATCCAGTTCATCAAACGCAGAAAAACACCACGTTCCCATCCCCTGCACGCCAGACTCAAACACAAATGCGCTGGAAACGATATCCTCTGCCGGATAATGACCCGCCTGATTGGCGGCAAAGCCGTTTACCGAACGGATGGGACCAAGAGCGTAGTCAAGAAAATCCAATTGATGCGCCGCCAAATCCACAAAACGGCCGCCGCCAGCCACCTCAGGCAGCACACGCCACGGCAGTGAATCAGTCAACTCATCATCTCGCACCGGCTGGTAGAAAGTGATGGCCACAAATCGCACCTCACCAATCGCGCCAGTGTCGAGGAGTTCTTTTATTTTGAGAAAGCGATTTAGGCTGCGCCGGTAGTAGGCGACAAAAAGTGGAACGTCTGCCGTTTCACAAGCCTCAATCATCGCCACACATTCCGCATAATTCAGGGCCATCGGTTTTTCCACGTACACCGGTTTGCCCGCCTGCGCTGCCATAATCGCGTATTCTTTGTGTGAGGAGGGCGGTGTCGCCACATAAACCGCATCAACCTCAGGATCGTTGATCAACGCTGCCGCATCCTCGCACCAGGTGGGCACACCATGCCGCTGCGCGTAATCTTGCGCCAACGCGCCATTGCGCCGCATGACAGCAGCTAGACTAGAATTTCGAGCTTTTTGAAAGCCCGGACCGCTTTTCACTTCAGTCACATCACCGCAGCCGACGATGCCCCATCGAATGGTTTTCATTGAATCAGTTCTCTCCTATGTATATCGGATTGTTAATCCGATGGTCGGATTAGCAATCCAACCTACGATTCCCATCCACTTGCCGGTGCACTGCGCCACACGCCGCCTCCCGTGTATATCGGATTGCTAATCCGATTGTTAATCCGATGGTCGGATTGGCAATCCAACCTACGATTTTCATCCATTTGCTGGTGCGCTACGCCACACGCTGCCTCCTCTAAAATCAATCCTAATCCTTGCTTTGTGATTCCCCCACACCAACAAGCTCCAACTCGTGAGCGCGATGGCAGCTCACGAAATGGTTGGGCGTGATTTCTTCCAGAGCGGGCGATTCCTGCGAACACACATCCACAGCAAAGGGACAGCGCGGATGGAAGTAACAGCCGCTGGGCGGATTGGCTGGGCTGGGCACATCCCCTTCCAACGGGGTCATTGCCGAGCGCACGCGCGGATCGGCAACCGGTACAGCGCTCATCAAAGCGGCCGTGTACGGATGGCGCGGCCGGAAGTACAGTTCATCGGTGGGTGCTGTTTCGACCAGTTTGCCCACATACATCACCGCCACCCGGTCACAAATATGCTTCACAACGCTCAAATCGTGGGCCACAAACAGATAGGTCAGCCCCAATTTACGCTGTAATTCCAGCATCAGATTGAGCACCTGCGCCTGTACCGACACGTCCAGTGCCGACACCGGTTCGTCGGCGACGACAAAACGTGGATTCAGCGCCAGGGCACGCGCAATGACGATGCGCTGCCGCTGCCCACCGCTGAATGCGTGTGGAAAACGCTGCATGTATTCAGGACGCAGCCCAACCAGGCTGAGCAGTTCGGCGACCCGCTCCATGCGGGCGGCGCGACTTTTCATTTTGTCGATAACGAGCAGCGGTTCGCCCACCAGATCGAGTAAGTTCATGCGCGGATTGAGGGAGGCAAAGGGGTCTTGGAAGATCATTTGCATTTCGCGGCGTAACGGCCGTATTTGACTCTCCAGTTTATGTGCCAAATCTACGACCTCACCGTCAGCCGTCCGATACAAAATCTGACCCGAAGTGGGATCAATCGCTCGCAAAATAGTGCGCGAAGCTGTCGTTTTACCACAGCCACTTTCGCCCACCAGCCCCAACGTCTCGCCCTTATTGATAAAAAAGCTCACGTCGTCAACCGCCCGCACGTGCCCCACTGTTCTCTTGAGAAAACCCTTCTTAATAGGGAAATACTTTTTCAGATTTTTGATGTCCAGCAGGACAGATTCATTATCGATCATGTTTTGTGTCATGCTGCCCCATCCTCCTCGGCTTTGTCGTGATGCAGAAAACAGCTTACCGATTGCTTGTCATTTACTTTTTGCAGGATTGGCGTGCGTTTGTTGCAATCCCCCGGCATAAAATCGGCACAGCGCGGATAAAACGGACAGCCCGCTGGCCGGTTAAACGGATGCGGAATTGAGCCTTCAATCGTCGGCAGCAGTTCTTTGGAAGGAGAGTGGACGGTAGGAATCGACTCCAGCAGCGCTTTGGTGTACGGATGCTGCGGATTGTGGAAGATATCATCCACCGTTCCCGTTTCCATCACCCTGCCCAGATACATGACCACCACAAAGTCAGCCACCTGCGCAATCACGCCCAAATCGTGGGTAATAAAGACGATGGACATATTGTGCCGCTCCTGCAAAGAGCGCAGCAAATTCAAAACCTGGGCTTGCGTTGTCACATCAATGGCTGTCGTTGGTTCATCGGCAATAAGCAAAGATGGACTGCAAGTCAAGGCCATCGCAATCATCGCCCGCTGCCGTAAACCGCCGCTCAACTCCCACGAATAAGCACCCATGCGCTGTTCGGGATTGGGCATCCCCACCTCATGCAGCGCTTCAACGGCAATATCAAACGCCTGTCGTTTATTTACTTTTTGATGGAGCCGCACGGCCTCAATCAATTGATTACCAATCGTATGCACTGGGTAAAAAGCAGCCATCGGTTCCTGCGGAATCAAGGCGATTTCGTTGCCGCGAATGTTGCGCATCGCCTTGCCCCGTGCTTTAAGGTTGACCAGATCGATGGGTTGACCAAGAGCCGCTTCACCCTTCTGTGGCTGATATAAAATCTCGCCGCCTACGATTTCACCTGGCTTTTCAATGATGCGCAGTACCGATTTGATGGTCACGCTTTTGCCGCAGCCACTTTCGCCCACAATCCCCACAACTTGACCGGGGAATACGTCAAATTCTACGCCGTCAACGGCCTTTACCATCCCTTCATCTAGTTTGAAGTAGGTCTTGAGGTCTCGAACCGACAACAGCGGTTTTGTTAAATTATTTGTTTCTTTCATGATTAGTTGCTGTACGGATCGGCCGCATCGCGCAGCCCATCGCCCAAGATATTTAAGGCTAAAACAGTGATGATCACGGCTAAACCAGGCAGTAACAGCCAGGGAGCCAGCGCAATGGATTGCAGATTTTGCGCTTCTTGCAGCAGCACGCCCCAGCTAATGGCTGGCGGGCGCAGTCCCAATCCCAAAAAACTGAGAAAAGTCTCGTTGATAATCATCACTGGAATCGCCAGCGTGGTAGCGGCGATGATATGGCTGTAAAACGTGGGAACCATGTGACGGAAGATGATTCGCATTTGGCTGCAACCGGATAGTTTGGCCGCGACCACAAAATCTTCTTCGCGCAGGGCCAGGAAACGGCCGCGTACTTCACGCCCCAATGTTGTCCAGGCAATCAACGACAGAATGATCGTGATCGCAAAATAGGTTTGCTCAACTGACCAGGTACGGGGCATTGCCGCCGTCAGCGCCAGCCAGATAGGAATGGGTGGCAGCGATTGCAAAATTTCAATCGCCCGCTGAATCACCATATCAATCCAACCGCCAAAGTAGCCAGAAATGCCTCCCAAGAATATACCCAGGACGGTGCTAAACATCACGGCGACCAAACCAATGGAGAGCGAAACCCGTGTGCCGTACATCAACCGCGACCATTGATCCCGCCCTAACCGATCTGTACCCAATAAATGGAAGCTTTTTTCTGATTCTGGGTCGGCGACTCCGAGCAAATGGATGTCTG
>QQUD01000163.1 GCA_008501785.1 Chloroflexota bacterium | reverse complement strand
ATGAATTAGACAAAATCGCTGAAGGGTCTGCCTGGGTACCGGTGTTATCTGCTTTTTATGGCAATTTTGCAGAACGATTGCAGGTTGCTGATGAAGCGATTCCGAAGCTGGATGTGAAGAAAGAGGTGGAGTTTGTGGGGCGGGAGTGTCCAGACTCTGGACATCCGTTGGTGTATCGTGAGGGGAGATACGGCCGTTTCATCGGCTGCTCCAACTTCCCCAAATGCCGCTACACCGAGCAAATTCTGAACAAGACCGGCGTCGTTTGCCCCAACGGCGGCGGTGAAATCATCGAGCGCAAAACACGCCGAGGTCGCACATTTTTCGGCTGTTCGCGTTATCCTGAATGTGAATGGCGCAGTTGGCAAAAACCGGTTGCAGACCCAGACCATTCTTGTGATGGCATCATGGTTGAAACCAAAGATGGCCAAAAAGATTGTACGACTTGTGGTTTGAAAGAATCGGTAGCTGTCGCAGCAGATTAAGTGTTTGGCGACTAAGTTTTAATTGAAATAAACACAACTGCATAGGTAAAAGTACAAAAGGCTTCTATTTCGGAAGCCTTTTTCTATTTTGAATAACGAACCCTCCAGGGCTTCTACCTTATAACAAT
Organism: Chloroflexota bacterium; assembly: GCA_008501785.1. Next base: position 9,178 of record QQUD01000163.1, on the reverse strand, counting down.
TGTCACAAATTTTCAGGATCAAGGTAACGAAAGCGGTTGGGCATCATATTATATAATTGAGTGTAACTTGCCTAAAAGCAATAAATTTCACAATGTAGGAGATGGCATGTTAAGTTCTCTCGACAATCGTTCATTTGATTTTAAACAGCAGTGGGGGAAATGGTTCATTTTCTTCCCCATGCTGCTCATATTTTTGGTGATACTTTTGCCCATGATGGGGCAAATAGACGGCGGTGGTAGGTCAACCTGGGTGGCAGCAGGAGACGTGCCGGATGGTTTGACGGCCGTTGAATGGCAGTCCATACAAGCGGCAGTTACACAAGATATGTATGCTATCAATGTGCAGCAGGCAGCAGCCACCCCGGCGTTTACCGCAAGCAACAGCGCCCAAGGGTGGCGCACCACCTTCACGCCAGAAGGCATTCAGGTTGAGCCAACAGCGGTAGATGCAGATTGGCAGTGGGGCTTGCAGGTCGCCGGATACGGCTACGGTGACACTTTGCAGCCCGTTGCTGGCACACCACAAATGGCCGCAGATGCAGCGACAATAACGTATCAGTGGGACAACAACTTGAGCGAATGGTGGATCAACGACCCGGCGGGACTAGAACAAGGTTTTACGTTGCAGCAGCGTCCGGTTGGAGTATGGTACACCATGCCCCTACAAATTGAGATGGCCGTCAGCGGTGGCCTGACACCAGTGCTAAACAACAGCGGCATTCTCTTTCAGAATGCCAGCGGCAAAACGGTATTGCGCTATGATCGCCTCTACGTCGTCGATGCCACTGGTCAAGAAATCCCAGCACGATTGACAATTGGCCCTGCGGCAAGCTCAGAGCAGGCGAATTTACAATTCACAATTCGCAATTCACAATTCATTATTCAAATCGTTGTTGACGACACCCACGCCGTCTACCCGCTCACAATTGACCCCTGGTTGGAAAGCACCATCCTGCGGGCGTCCGATGCCCAGATAGCTGATCACTTTGGCCATGCGGTGGCTGTGGATGGGGATACGGCCGTTATTGGCGCGGTCTTTGAAGACGGCGGCGCGGGCGACCCGGCCTCAAATAGCGGCGCGGCCTATGTCTTCACGCGCAGCGGGGGCGTTTGGAGTGAGCAGGCCATCCTGCGAGCCTCTGATGCCCATGAGGATGACGAATTCGGCAATGCAGTGGCGGTGTCTGGGGATACGGTAGTTATTGGCGCGCATAATGAAGAAGCCGGTGCGGCCTTCCTGCACTATGACAGCGGCGCAGCTTATGTCTTCACGCGCAGCGGGGGTGTTTGGAGTGAGCAGGCCATTCTGCGGGCGTCCGATGCCCAGGAGAGAGACTGGTTCGGCGGTGCAGTGGCAGTATCTGGGGATACGGCCGTTATTGGCGCGACTGGAGAAGACGGTGGTGCGGGAGACCCGAACTATGACAGCGGCACGGCGTATGTCTTTACGCGCAGGGGGGATGTTTGGAGTGAGCAGGCTATTCTGCGGGCCTCCGATGCGCAGGTGGATGACGGGTTTGGCAGGGTAGTAGCGGTGGATGGGGATACGGCAATCATTGGCACGGCTTCAGAAGATGGCGGTGCGGGCGACCCGAGCTATAACAGTGGTGCGGCCTATGTCTTTACGCACAGCGGGGGCGTTTGGAGTGAGCAGGTGATCCTGCGGGCCTCCGATGCCCAAGAGCGTGACGCGTTCGGCTATGCAGTGGCGGTGGATGGAGATACGGTCGTCATTGGTGCGCGGTCAGAAGACGGCACTTCGGGCGACCGAAATTATGACAGCGGTGCGGCCTATGTCTTCACGCGGAGTGGGGGCGTTTGGAGTGAGCGGGCGATCCTGCGGGCCTCGGATGCCCAGGAGGATGACGAGTTCGGCAATGCGGTGGCGGTGTCTGGGGATACAGCCATCATTGGCGCGCACTTAGAAGATGGAGGTGTGGGCGACCCGAACTATAACAGCGGTACGGTGTATACATTTTTGCTGGTGCCCGACGCGAGTGTTTCCATTGCCGCCAACGATGCAGACAAAGCAGAGGGCGACAGTGGCAGCACCCCGTTCACCTTCACCGTCGTCCGCAGCAATGACACCTACGGTGCCAGTTCCGTTGAGTATGCCGTCACCAGCAGTGGTGCCAATCCGGCAGATGCAGCTGATTTCGGCGGCAGCTTGCCCAGCGGTACGGTCAACTTTGTTACCGGTGAAACCAGCAAAACGTTTGCAGTTTATGTTAGTGGGGACGCGGTTGCGGAACAGGATGAAGGTTTCACCGTCACGTTGAGCAACCCATCCGGTGCAATGATTACGACCGGCACGGCAACTGGCACCATCCAGAATGATGATACGGCCAGCGTGACTGTGACAGAATCGGGTGGCAGCACCAATGTCACCGAGGGCAGCGCTACGGACAGCTACACGCTGGTTTTGACGAGTGAACCAACGGCAAATGTAACGGTGACGGTTGACCCCGACGGGCAAACCGACCTGGGGAATGGGGCAGGCAGTGCAATCACACTGACCTTTGCACCTGCGAACTGGCATACGGCGCAGACGGTGACGGTAACGGCCGTTGACGATATGCTCGCCGAAGGCAATCATACCAGCACGATTATGCACAGTGTCAGCAGCAGTGGTGTTGATTATGATGGCATTACGGTTGGCGATGTGACAGCCAATATTACCGATAATGACGCTGCCGGTGTCTCGATTGTGGAATCGGGCGGCAGCACTAATGTCACCGAGGGCAGCGCAACGGACAGCTACACGCTGGTTTTTACAAGTGAGCCGATGGCAAATGTGACGGTGACGGTTGGCCCCGACGGGCAAACTGACCTGGGGAATGGGGCAGGCAGTGCAATCACACTGATCTTTACACCTGCGAATTGGCAGGTGGCGCAGACGGTGACGGTAACGGCCGTTGATGATGCGCTCGCCGAAGGCAATCATACCAGCACGATTACGCACAGTGTTAGCAGCAGTGGTGTTGATTATGATGGCATTACGGTTGACGATGTGACAGCCAATATAACCGATAATGACGCTGCCAGTGTCTCGATTGTGGAATCGGGCGGCAGCACTAATGTCACCGAGGGCAGCGCAACGGACAGCTACACGCTGGTTTTTACAAGTGAGCCGATGGCAAATGTGACGGTGACGGTTGACCCCGACGGGCAAACTGACCTGGGGAATGGGGCAGGCAGTGCAATCACACTGATCTTTACGCCTGCGAATTGGCAGGTGGCGCAGACGGTGACGGTAACGGCCGTTGATGATGCGCTCGCCGAAGGCAATCATACCAGCACGATTACGCATAGTGTTAGCAGCAGTGATGTTGATTATGATGGCATTACGGTTGACGATGTGACAGCCAATATCACCGACAATGACTCTGCTGGTGTCTCGATTGTGGAATCAGGTGGCAGCACGGATATGTCGGAAGGTGGCACAACGGACAGTTATTCGGTTGTGCTGACGACGGAGCCGACGGCAGACGTGACGATTACGCTCACGGTGGATGATGATGTGCAGCTTAGCGAGCCAACGCTGACCTTTACAGCGGCCAATTGGGATACGGCACAAACGGTGATGGTAACGGCCGTTGACGACGACATCGCCGAAGGCAGCCACAGCAGAGCCATCACGCACAGTGCCGCCAGCAGCGACAACGATTATTACAGCATCGGCATTAACGACGTGACGGTCACAATTACAGACAACGACACCGCCGGTGTTGAGATCACGGCTGATGATGTGGCCGTGAGCGAAGGCGGCTCCACCGACACTTTTGACGTGGTGCTGACCAGCGAGCCAACGGCAGAAGTGTTTGTGACTCTGACACCGGATGCCCAGGTGACGTTGAGTGAGATAACGCTGACCTTTACAGTGGCTAACTGGGATACGGCACAAACGGTGACGGTAACGGCCGTTAATGACACCGACCAGGAAAACGACCACACCGGCACAATCAGCGTTGCTGTCAACAGCAGTGATTCAGTTTATGACGGTATGAGCGTAGACGACATCAGCATAGCCATTGACGATAACAAGATTGTTTATGTTTTCCTGCCCTTGATGATCTACAATAATGCTCCCGATCTGGTGGTGAGCGACCTCAAAGTTAGTGGCAATGTTGTGCAGGTGACGATTACAAATCAGGGTGATGCACCTGTAACAAATGAGTTTTGGGTCGATTTGTACCTGAATCCTTCACCACCACCGGTGCAGCCGAATGATGTGTGGGAACTGTCAAGCAAATATGGCGCAGTTTGGGGGATTGTTGATCCGATAGCCCCCGGTGAATCGTTGGTGCTGACGCTTAATGATGCATACTTCGACCTCAGCCGCACCAATTTACCAGCGGTAATTTCGGAAGGCACAATGATTTATGCACATGTGGATTCGGCGAATACATTATCAACATATGGCGGTGTGCTGGAAACGCATGAAATCAGTGGTGAGAGCTACAACAATATTGAATCGATCACGACATCGTCGTTATCAGTATTGTTTATGAATGATGGCAGGGGGACAACACTCATGCGCTCCCAAAGCATTGTCTTTCCCATTCGATAGAAAATAAATCACCCAACCTCCCGCAGGTGCTGCACCTGCGGGAGGTTACCTACCAAAAGGAATAAAAAACATGAAAATCTTACGCATGATTAGTTTGTCCATTGCTTTGGCAAGTTTGTTAATAGCCGCCGTTGTGATGATGCAGGCACCGGAAAATGTGCAGGCACTACCCCCACGCCCTGAGCCAAAAGCGGCTAAAACGCAAATCAAAGGTGGGTTTATTGAATTAACCGTGGATGGGGCTGTGAGTGAAGTGTGGACGGCTGTTCAGTGGCAAAACCCCGATACAGGCGACTGGCATCTGGTAGACGGCTGGCAAGGCAGCACCGATGCTGACCATGACGTGCGCTGGTACGTGGGCAAAGATGATTTGGGCAGCGGTCCGTTCCGCTGGCTGGTATACGATGCGCAGGATGGCACGCTGTTGGTGACTAGCGATCTGTTTGATTTGCCGGAGCGAGCAGGGCAGACGGTTGAGGTTGCGATAATGTTACCGTAATAACATTTTGGAGTGGAGGCTTTAGCCGGAAGCGAGCCGGAACCGTTCCGGCTAAAGCCTCTACTCCGGTAGATAATTCTGGCAGTCTCCTAAGATAAGATTTCGTTTAATTCTGCTATTTCGTCTGCTGACAATTCCCAATCACCCGCCTTGGCATTGGCTTGCAGGTGTTCCAGCTTTGTCAGGCCAGAAATGACGGAGCAAACGGTTGGTTGTGCCAGCAGCCAGGCGTGTGCTAATTCGGCCATTGTGTGATCGCGTGCTTCAACCCAGGTAGTCAAATTTTCAACTGCATTATAGTTGGCCTCTGTCATGTAGCCCTGCACGTATTCGCTGCTTTCGCCGCGAGAACCAGCTGGTGCGCCTTCATCTCGCTTGTATTTGCCGGTGAGGAAGCCGCCAGCCAGGGGGAAGTAGGGGATGAAGCCAACGTTGTGTTCCTGGCAGTAAGGGATCACTTCCTTTTCTACTTCGCGTTCAAGCATGTGGTAGTGGGATTGCACCGTCACAAATGGTGCCCAGCCGTGGAACTGGGCTAGCATGTTGGCTTTGGCAAGCTGCCAGGATGCAAAGGCGGATGCACCGATGTAGCGCACTTTGCCGCTGCTGACCAAATCATCCAATGTTCGCATCGTTTCTTCGATGGGGGTGGTGGCATCCCAGCGGTGAATTTGGTAGAGGTCGATGTGATCAGTTTGTAGACGGCGCAGGCTGGCTTCGACGCCATTCATGATGTGGTAGCGGGAAGCGCCGTAATCGTTGACGCCATCGCCCATTTTGAAATAGACTTTGGTGGCGACAACGAATTTGTCCCAACGACCTTTAAGCGCATGACCCAGCGATTCCTCGGATTTGCCGCTAGTGTAGGCATCGGCGGTGTCAATGAGGTTGATACCTAAATCGAATGCGGCGTCGAGGATGTTGTTAACGGCCGTTTGTTCCACCTTCCGCCCAAATTGATTTGTGCCCATGCCGATTACTGATACACGAACGCCTGAATTGCCTAGTTGTCTATAATTCATTTGAAACTCCTTTTGCTATTTGTTATTGATTTTACCAATATAATTGTCTAAATGAGCGACAATAATTGGTTTCCCATTGGGGAGTAGAGACTTTAGCCGGAACCGTTCCGGCTAAAGCCTCCACTCCAGCAACTTAGCGAACAAAAAAGACCCTCAAGATAAATCTTGAAGGTCTCTATGATCCAAAAGAAAATTGATGTTATGGTCCGGCGAAATCGCCTAATGCTTCGTCGTATCGTTCAAAAATGGTGCCAGGGTTGGAGGTGTGTACCCATACCCATAAATCGTTGGGCGCACCAGCGGACCAGTTAAAGACCCATTCAGCATCGCGGGGCGGCATGTTGACACAGCCGTGACTGTGTTTGTAGCCAAAGCGGTCATGCCAGTAAGCGCCGTGCAGAGCGATATCTACGTCAAAATACATGGTGTGGGGCACATCTTCGACAAAGTAATAGTCTACTTTGCCTTCCGCACCAGACATCTTTGTTTTGCTGTGGCGTTCCCAAACCTGGAATAAACCTTCGTTTGTTGGCCAGCGATTTAGTCCACTAGAAACCAGCCCAGCATATACCATATGGTCGCCCACATAGGCGGCAAAACTTTGTTCGTATAGGTCTATTTCAACCCAGTATTCATCTTCGCCGACTTCTTCAGGACGGGATTGGGGATCGATTAAACTGACATAGGTTTGGCGCATCCAGCGGCCGCCACCAATGTTGTACCAAATCCAGCCATCATCCGCTTCTACGGCATCATATACTTCGAAAAATGTGTAACGAGGCAGTTTGATGTTGCCTGGGGCTGGTTCCGCACCGGGTTCGTTGCTGTACCAGTAATCGACGACCATCCAGCCAAACGGCCGTTCTACCTGATGCTTAATTTCAAATCCGGTAAATTCCGAATCATCAACCAGTCTCAAGTCACTTTCATGCACAAATTCATCAAAGTTGATGACATACCACAAGCCATTTTCGCCTTCAACCACGCCTTGAATGGTGGAGAAAAGAAAACCATCACCAACATTGCGCACAACGCCACTCCCGTAGCTGGGACCAGCATAAACATTGGCATTATCTGCCAGTCGTGCATAGGTTACATAGGGTAGAAAGCTGTCTGCAAAAGGATCAGGTTTCACAAAAGTTGGTTCTGGTGGGTCTGATTCACATACAAAGCCGGTAGCGGCTGACAATGAATAACATTTAGCCGCATAAGCCAGATTAGAGCCTTGCCATAAAAGTGCAGCACCTAAAATTGTTGTGATGAGTCCAAATCGAATCAGTTTTTTCATGCAGTCAATGATCTCCTCATGACTCAATATTTTCGTTAATTTAACCAGAAACTGGGTTTTTTCAAAAAACCCAGTTTCTAATTATACCATCAGTATGGTAGACCACCCGTTATAGAAAAGTAAGGTAGCCCACATTTCCTAACCTTTGATTAATCCTATGCTGGATGTAAGATGCGTCCACAGCTTCCGCACGTCACTAGCTTCCCTTCTCTAGCATCTTTTACCTTGTTTGACGAGGCAGAAACCTGACAAACCATGCATTGGTTGACGCGCAACTTGGCCACTGCAACCCCACCTTTTCTTTTCGCAATATGTTGGTACTCAGTCAATGCTTTTGCTGGAATTGTGGTTGCTAATGATTTACGCTTGCCGTTTAAAGCATGAATTCGCAATGCTAGTTCATTTTGTTCTTTTTTGAGTGAGGCTGTTTCATTATCCCAATCTGCCTGAATGCCGGACAGAGCATCCTCGGCTCGGTCTTTTTCGCCTTGTGCATCCTCAACCATCACCATCGCCTCTAAGACTTCTTCTTCCAGCGATTCGCGCCGTCGTCCCAGGGATGCGATTTCTTTTTGCAAATCGGTAAGCTCTTTGGTATTGGTTACTTTGCCGGAATAGAGGCGATTTTCAGAGCTTTTGACTTTGTTGTTCAAGCCATCGAATGCTAAGGATAAATCTTTGTGTTTGGTTTGCCAGGAATTGAGGTCGGAAACGGCCGTTTCCATTCTCCCCAGCGCCGCTGCCAAAGCTTTATTCCCCTTCTGCGCCTGCAACACTTCTCGTAGTCGCAGCGTTTTCTCTCGAATTTCCGTGTCAATTAGTTGAAGTTTATATAGTTGCGAAACCTGACTCATGATATTCCCCAGGCGTTAAGTTGATGGATAAAGTCGAGGGATTGTAGCACAGATTAGCATTTCAGCACTTCAGCATTTCAGCTTATCAGCTAATCTCCAGAAGTGCTGAAATGCTGAAATGCTGACTCGCTGACAAGCTGGTATAATCCCGCGCCATGCTGGATAAATGGATTCAATTAGAAGACGAAGGTTATAGTCAAGAAGATGCAGAGTGGGATGAATTTGTGGCGGCGCATCCACAGGGTAGCGTGTTGCAAACAACCAGTTGGGCAAGGTTGAAAAATCGCTTTGGCTGGACATCACATCGTGTGTGGCTGCGTCGAGATGGGAAGATCGTGGCAGGCGCACAAATTTTATTTCGCTCAATTGCGTTTCGATTGGCAAAATTTGCCTACATTCCTCATGGGCCACTGGTCGATTGGCAAGATGATGAGCAGGTCGAAGTGCTGTTGAACCAGATTGATCTGACAACGTATGAACGTCGTGCAGGCATTCTAAAAATGGAGCCGCTGGTTTGGCAAGATGATTTGCTCGCTGAAACATGGCGCTCGATTTGTGAACGCCATGATTTAAAGACGGATGTGGATAAGCTGCAGCCACCAAGCACAATGATGATTGATTTACGGCCGTCTTCTGATGAAATCATGGCCGCAATGAAGCAAAAAACGCGCTACAATGTGCGGCTGTCGGCTAGAAAAGGCGTTACTGTGCGCCAGGGTTCCGCAGCAGACATTCCTGCATTTATCCGCATGATGCATGTGACAGGGCAGCGTGATGGATTTGGGGTGCGCGCTCCAGAATACTATCGGGATGCCTATGAGTTGTTTAAGGAAACGAATCAGGTTGAACTGTTTATGGCGGAGTTTGAGGAACGGCCGTTAGCTGGCGTGATGGCCTTCAAAAACGGACCCACCGCATACAATCTCTTCTCAGCATCTAATAATG
>QQUD01000763.1 GCA_008501785.1 Chloroflexota bacterium | reverse complement strand
AATTTGACCCCACACATGATTATGCAGCCAAACACCTTCCAGATCATTGTAAACATCAGGATTAACGGATTGGTTGCCCACCATATCTACCTCAGTTTCGCCACGAACCAATGGCTTTTTCGCGCCGGTGACACTGTTTCCGCCGAATACAGCGCCGTATACCCAGTTAGACCAGGCCATATCTTCGCCTAAATGAGTCACATCAAATTCACCAATCACAGACAAGACTTTGCCGGATGGACTAACCAATTGCACATCATCAATCCATACGTTACCACTCTGCCCATCTGAATTACGAATCTTGAGTTCGAGCGTATAAGGCAAATCGTTATCAGTGATTAATCGGTGTTCGAGCGGAACAGTGTTTCCATCCCGGTCTTTGTCACTGCTAAACTGGGTCCAATCGTAGGTGCCATCGGGTGCGGTACATAGTTCGCCTTGTCCTGTCTGATTGGTGGGTACGCTGCCAGAACTACCGCCCCAATATTCACCACCATCCAAAATCCACTCCACGCGTACATGGCTGCCATCACTGCCTGATGGGCAGTTGGCTGAATAACCATCCATCTTCATCCAGTAGCGAATAATCCATTCGCCTTTTTCTTGCAAGATGATGCCGCCAGGTGTAATTGTGTCGCTAATATCTGTGTTTGCATTTATGTAGGCGGAGGCGTTGCCGGTGCGAATATACTGAGGGTTTGTTTCCACTAAAGATGGTTCTAAAAAGCTGGCGTCTTGCCCCCAGCCAGTGGCGACGTAGGCGTGGATGTTGGCGTAGTCAACGGCCGTATACGCCGCTCCAGACCAAAACTCATTATTCGGGAATGAGTGCCAGAATGAAGTCGTCACCATGTGCTGGGATGGATTGTTGTTGTCCATGTATTCAGCCAGGTTTTTGACGGTTTCATAATGGTTGCCATTGTAGGGATCGCCTTCATTGACAAACTCGAAGGAGTGAATGGCCGTACTGTACCCCCACCGCGCCACGATATACCGCCACCACGCTTCATGCAGCCAACCGACTTCTGTATCTGAGGCTGCATAAAAATTATCATTGCTGCCACTGTCTGTGGTATCGCCGTCTGCATCAATGCGATTGCGTAAATATTCGTTTTTTTCATCAATCACAATTTTTAAATAGACACCGTGATCGCTTGCCTCTGTCATAAATTCATCCCACAAGGCTGATTTCATTGGGTCGAAGAAGTAATGACTATTAGCTGGTTCGCGAATGAGATTGACCTGATTGGGGTCGTCCTGCGCGTATAGTTGTGCGCTGTCAACATAGACTGTGCCGTCTGTGGTGTTTTGCAGCGCCAGGTAAATATTGTCCATAAAATATTGGTCGCTGCCGGTGACAAAGGTTCCTGTGACGGTCATCCAATCGGTGGTGCCGATAACAGGTGTGGTCACGGCGTCGCCGTTTACATTAACACAGCCTGTATCGAGCCAGTCGGCCGTTTTCACAATAAAACCATAGTCGCCCGCTCCGGCTGGACCTGTGACATTTTCAGCTTTGACACGTGCATTAAAAACATAGGTCGTGTTTGGCTGTGAAGGTAAGGTTCCCTGCCAAAAATCAGCATAGACGCATGGGTTGTAATCATCTAAACGAATCGAGAAATCACCGCCGTCATAAGTCGTTAATCTGTCGTACTGAACGCCGGGTAGGTAGCCATCAAATGGATAGTGATGGGACGCCCAAGAGGTCCATTGTGACCCGTTGATGCCCAATTCGCTCATCCAAACCCGCAAAAAGTTGATTTGATGTGCTTCGTAATTGGCAAAATCTGTTTCAACTTTTGAGGATTCTAATAATCTGTCATTGAAACCAAGCCCAATAAATGGGGCACCATTTTGAAATTCAAAATAACGTGGGTCTTTTGTACTTACCTGCAAAAATCCTTTCCTCACGTGGAGATTTGCAGACGTAGTGGATACAGAAAATGTTAGTGGATCGCCTGTTGGATACGTGGATGTGCCATTTGCATCCTGTACGCGCAGTTGATACTGCCAAATTCCAGCTTCCTGCGGTGCAAATCTTACGGTCCAGTGCGGCGCTCCCTCTGGAATAAAATGATCTTTGCCGTTTGATGTATGCGAATAGGGTTGTTCAAAAAAGGCGGGCTGTGTGTAGACTGTTTGCCATCCATCTGGGGAAAAGAGGGCTTCGACGGTAATGCCTATTTCTGGCTCAACACCTGCGGGTGGATTGGCATCATAGGGCATGTAGGGGTTTTCGGCGACGGTATCGACATCGAAATTAATTTCGAATTTTTCGTACCGCGCCACATCAGCAGTGACGATGGTCACGTTACTGATTGTGGTGCTTGCACTTTGCGGCAAGGCGAATATTAAACTGAGGCCAACAATAAAATGCAGCAGCATAACGATAAGGGCTATTTTCTTTTTCACGGTAGCTTCTCCAATATTACACTTAAACTTCACTTATTCCGATACAAATTTGCTTATTCTCACGCTGGGGCTACCATAATTGGTTTTTGTTAATGGGGTGTTAAATTTTCGATAAAATGATGTGCTTTGGGACCAAAGTCATATGAAAATAAAAAACGGCCGTTTCGCACGCGAAACGGCCGTTTTTCTCCCAAGCTCTAAGCAACTCTCAGATTAATAACTCAAATCCTGATCTTTCGCCTCATAAAACCTAAAAGGCTCTTGCAAGTTTCGATGAAGTACGTAATGCCTTCACTCACTTCAGATAATGTTCGTTGCCAGAATATACTCATATTTATTCTCCATTCACCTTGTGCGGTGGGATTGGATCTGGCTCCTCTGCATCATAACGCAAGTCTTCGCGCTTGTTGACGTAATAAATAATCAATAAAGACAGACCAAAAAAGAAGGGGAGTATGCCAAACAGCATCCACGGACCAAATCCCAATGGTGCCTGACTGGCCATCCCAGGATCGATGCTAAATCCCAGAGGATATAAACCGCACATCAAGCCTGTTCCCATTGTCGTGATCACAATCCCCCAGCGGAGTGTGTCGCGGTTCCGTTTGGCCCGTGCGGGCCGCAGTAATCCCCGTTCAGCTAGGGCAATCGTTTCCTTAAAACGCAAGTAACGCATAAATGCGAAAAACCCAAATGGGATGCCAAGGACCATTGCAACCGCTAAGGCAATGCCAATTGCTTCAAATGCATCATTCATCTTAAACCTCCAGTTCCTCTGTTAATCCGTATTGGCGCAGCACTTCTTTTTCTTTGCGAGCCATACGGCGCATATACAAGACAAACCCAATAATGGGTCCAATTACAATTCCGACCGATATGAGAATGGATACTGTTTCAATTACATCACGCATCATTTTCTCCTTTGGGAAAAGGTGTCAGCTATCAGCTATCAGCTTTTAGCATGATTTTTTCTCGTTTCATTTCATTAGACCGGAAACGAACAAAAAAGTTTCACGTAATGGAGGTAAAGATTGGTCCAATTTTTAAAATTGGACCAATCTTCGTTGTCACGAAACTTTTTTCCTTTTACACGGTCTAACAAGTTAAGGAGTAACAGGTTGCGGTGATTGTAAATGACCAACAGCTTATTCAGCAGGCGCAGGCAGGGAAAACGGCCGCTTTTGCTGAACTCGTAAACCGGCATGGACAAATGGTGTATAACCTGGCGCTAAGAACACTGAACGATCCTCACGAAGCAGAGGATATTGCGCAGGAAACATTTGTGCGTGCGTGGCAATCGTTGAAGCGGTTTCGCGGCGATGCCCGCTTTTCGACCTGGCTGTATCGCATCACGACCAACCTCTGTTTTAATCGACTGCCGCGCATGAAAATTGAATTGAAGGCGCTTGATGCAGAAGCTGTCAGCGATTTGACAGACCAGCGATTGCGTGTGGAAGGACAGGTTTTGTCTGTTGAATTGCGCAATCAACTTCATGCAGCTATCGACAATTTGCCAGAAAGTTATCGGCTGCTGGTCACGCTGCGACACTTGCAGGAGATGAGTTACGCAGAAATTGCTGAAGTAACAAGGTTGCCATTGGGAACAGTTAAAACTGGGATTTTTCGCGCACGGCGTTTGCTGCGTGATAGGCTGGAACAATTAGAGGGTGAATATAATGGATGAGATGATCACGAATGAAGCACGTTTGGATGAGGCATTTGACAGCTATCCTTTAGCCCCGTTACCTACCGGATTTGCTGACCGTGTGATGTCAGAGGTTTCTCGTACCCCTCAACTTGATGCACAATTTCGACTGCAGTTTATTGATCTGGTACTGCCCACGTTTATTACGACGTTTGGAACGGCCGTTTTGCTCACCACACTTTGGTTAACGGGTTACTGGATTATCGAAGACCTGCCTCAACCTACCTGGATGCCTGCTTTTTCCAGTTATTTAGAAGCCATGCCCATGCAATGGATTGCTATTGGCGCTGTAATTATCATTTTTGAATTACTGGTAAGCCTTTTAATTGCCAGCCAGGTTATTTCAGATCAACCGCAGGTGGTTGCGAGCGGTAATCCGTAATCTGTAATCCGTATTCGGTTCACGGAATATGGATTACGGATTACCATTTACGGATTCCTCTTCTTCCTCGTCCTTAGGTGTAAATCGTGCTGCTAATTTTGCAAACTGCTGGCTGAGCCAGCGCAGACCATGAGCCGTGCCAGTTTGTGCTTCGTGTTTCCAATCTGTTTCCCGAATGCGGGTTTGCACTGCTTCGTATTGGGCTTTGGCCTGAGCTTCGGCTGTTTTTACCATTTTTTCTTGAACGGCTGAGGCTGTTTTGCCAGCGACAGTAGCGGCACCGCGCTTGACTTCGCCGGTTACTTTTTTACGCGCATCGCTTTGCCACGCTTTTTTGGCGGTGGAAACGGCCGTTCCCGCCACCTGTCGCCCCGCATTTCCCGCCGTATCTGCAATCTTTCGTCCAGCTGCACCAGCCTGTTCCTTTACGCGTGATTTGGTAGACTGTTCCGGTACAAATGGGGTTTCTTCCTCGTCAGGAATTTCAATTTTCAAATAGTCTCGTTCATTTTGCATCATGCATTTCTCCGTTTAATGTGTAGCAAACAGTACGGAATGGTGCGGGAATGGTTGCAGAGGGTGGTAATCGGTAATTGGTGGTCAGTAATCCGCAATTGGTGATCGGCGGTCGTTTAATGACAAGAAGCTAATAGCTGATTGCTGAAAGCTGATTGCTGATAGCTTTTTATCCCCAAAACTGCTCTGCATGATGACAGGCTACTAAATGTGGCTGGTTGGCTGATCCGAGATTGCGCAATTCTGGGGATTGTTGGCGGCACTGGTCAGATGCGTAAGCACAGCGGGGATGGAAGCGGCAGCCTTGAGGTGGCTTTGCGGGGTTGGGGGCATTGCCGTTGAGGGTGATCGTTTGTCGTTTGTCTTCGGTGTCTGGATCATCGACGGGCAGCAATGAGAGTAGATATTGCGTGTAGGGATGTAATGGACGTTTGTAAAGAACGGCCGTTTCCGCTAATTCCACCATCTGTCCCAAATACAAAACCCCCACCCGATCACAGATTTGACGAGGTGTGGCTAATTCACCTGCCAGGTACAAAACAGCTAATCCAAATTGTGCTTGCAATTGCCGCAGCAAGTTGATGAATGATTGTTTAACGACTGGGTCGAGAACGGCCGTAACCTCATCCGTTATCAACAATTTTGGTTGGGTCGCCAGCGCCCGCGCCAGACTAATTCGCTGTCGCATTTGCCCCGTAAATTCATACGGAAAGCGATTACTCACATAAGGATTGAGTTCCACAAGCTGAAGCAACTCCTCAACCGCTTCTTCCCGCGTGGCCGCATTCCCAAGATTGTGAATATGGAGCGGTTCACCCACAATGTCTTTGATCCGCATTTGGGCATTGATAGAGAGGTACGGATCGTGAAAAATTACTTGCATTTTCTGACGCAGTTGGCGCAGTTCTTGTTTGCCTAACTGGTCAATTGCTTGCCCATCAAACTGCACGGTTCCAGATGTGGGCTTGATCAAATGTAGAATCGTTTTTGCCAGTATGCTTTTTCCACTGCCCTGACCACCGACTAATCCCAGCGTTTCACCAGCAAACAGATCAAAGCTAATCCCATCAACTGCGCGTACAGCACCAACCTGCCGTCGCAGCCAGCCACCCCGTATTGGGAAATGTTTATTGAGATTGTTGATTTTTAATAAGGGGGTATTAGACGAGGATGCTAAGTTGGGTTTACGGCCGTTTTCTTCCATTTCAAATGCTGCTCCAAATAATTTTCAGAGCCGCATTGTACTAGGAAAAAGGTGCAAGGTGCAAGTTGCACCCTGTACTACCTCCGCACAGGCAGGTAAACCGTAAACGAACTGCCAACACCAGGTTGACTGGCGACATCGATACGGCCGTTATGCCGTGCCGTCAACATTTTTGCAATCGTCAGACCCACACCAATGCCAGGGAATAAATGCATGCCGCCTTCATTCTCGATCCGGTAAAATGGCTCAAAGATACGCCCATGTGCCCAGGAGGGAATGCCGATGCCATTATCTTTAAACATCACAGCCACTTCTCCATTGTCAGCGCAAAACGCTTTGATTTCAATCGGTTTTTTGTCAGGAGTATATTTAAAAGCATTTTCGAGCAAAGCGCGAAAAACCAGGAACAGCAGGCGCTTGTCTGCATAGATCATGGGGAGCGATTGTTCGAATCCCAATAAAACGGCCGTTTCCGAATCATGCATCGATTCCCGCACTGCATTTAGCGCCTCAATAATAACATCTGGCAAATTAAACCGGGTATGTTCGGGTGATTCAGGGAACATTTCATACAGCAGCATCATTTGATTCGTTAGACTCACCAATGTTTGCACATTCCCGTCAATGGAATTCATCGCCACTTGTAACGAATCGCCGTGTAGTGCGCCTTGCTTGATTAAACCGAGATAGCCGTTAACGGCCGTTAACGGCGTACGCAACTCATGTGACAAGGTGGCAATAAATTGAGTGCGCAGTTTTTCCTGTTCTGCCAATTCCGCATAAGCATTGTGCAGTTGGGCATGTTTCGTGTTTAGCGCTTGAATCACCGCCCGGTCATTGCGGCGTAAGTGACCAATAATCTGACTCAATAGGCGGCGCAAGAGGCCAGGATTTTCATCTGTGATAGACAAAAACGCATCGTGCGAAATTTCCAGCATGTGGCATACAGAACGGGTGCGGATGGTGGCGGATCGGGTGGTGGTAGCGCCCAGCAGCGCCATTTCCCCAAAATAAGTCTGGCCTGCAATCGAATCGACCACAATTTCTTGATTGTCTGCGGCATGAACAATAATGTCTGCTTTGCCGCTGCCAATAATATAAAGCGCATCGCCTGGTTCACCTTCACGACACACATCGACGCCTTCGGGAAAGACGCAAGTTTCTGCTGCCAAAGACAGCCGTTCAATATCTTTATGTCCCAGTTCAGGGAACACTGTTTGTAATAATTTATGCGAATCAGTCATTACTGCTACATCTAACATACTACACCACCATGTTTTCAAATACTGTCGCAGTGTAACATTTAGAAAGAAAGGGATGACTTGCTTTTTTACGTGCTCTTCACCGAAAACGGCCGTTTTCCCCCTTACATTAGTCCCAACTGAATCCAAAATTATTTACAGGTCCTATACAAGTCAGTACCATCCTCCCATGAGCAGAATTAATTATTTTCACGCTGCCTATATGGGAGCACTTGTTGATCACTTTTATACTTCGAGTTAATAAATAGATTGGACAAACAGACTCTAAGGGGTCATTCGTAAAAAAGTTGGTTTATTAGTTTATTAGTTTATTGGTCGAGTCCAATACACCAATATACAAATACACCAATAAACTCTATTAAAGCAGAAGAAGCAAATGATTGGACAAAAAATAGATCACTATCGCATCGACACCTTGTTAGGCAAAGGAGGCATTGGCACTGTTTATCAGGCTAAAGACTTGAACCTGGCAAGACCCGTCGCCCTCAAACTCATCTACCCCCAATTCGT
The DNA here is from genome assembly GCA_008501785.1 of Chloroflexota bacterium. The sequence goes on along the minus strand of QQUD01000763.1, from coordinate 1,920 downwards.
CAACCAGCGAAATTATCACGAACATATCTTGCAGCAAGCCAGAAAGGCAGCAAGGCTCACCCATCCATCTATTGCTACCATTTACAATTTTGACCATGTCAATGGCTCGCTTTATTTGGCAATGGAATTTGTGTCCGGCAACAGTTTGGCAAGTACATTGGGGGAATTGCGTAAAAGAGACATGCATTTGCGTTTGGATGAAGCGTTATTGCTAGCCGCACAGGTTGCCGATGCACTCAGCTATGCCCACCAGCATGGCATGTTGCATCGTAATCTAAAACCCAGCAATATTTTACTCAAACAATTAGAAACGGCTGCCGCTAAAGAAGCTGGATTACGAGCCGTTGTGACCGACTTTGGCATGACGCGCCTCATTCGTGGCGATGTAAAATCAGCGCCAGTTGCACTGGCAGACACCTTGCCTTATATGTCGCCTGAGCAATGCATTGGCAGCCCGGTAGACGGCCGTTCCGACATCTACTCCCTCGGCGTTGTTCTCTACCAACTTACCACCGGCGTCTTGCCTTTTAATATTACATCAACAACCGAAGCAATGGTCATGCATGCGCTAGAGACACCTCCGTCGCCGCGCATTCGCCAGCCCGCATTACCAAAATCTGTTGTTGCTATCATCATCAAAGCGATGGCAAAACAACAATCTGATCGCTATCAGGATGCCGAACAGATGGCCGACGATTTGCGTACAGCCGTATCCAATTTGTCTGATGCCAATTTGCAGGCATTTGCACCCGGCACTTTCATACCATACAAAGCGCTGACTGCGTCAACCAACGAAGCTGAGTTTGCTCAATCAAATCAGCAAAGATCGCCAAATGTGCGCCCTATTGACAGCTGGCTGCCGCTGCCGGAAGATGAACTTGTTGTTTTATTGCAAGAAGAATTGGATGGCGCAGTTTTAGAATTAGATTCGGAAGCTGACGAGCCACCCGTCATTGTAACGCCCGCTGCGGCTGTTCCTGTGCTGAATCAGAATCGACCCGCTGTTGTTGATTCCCAGAACACACCGGTGATTGCACAAATGCCACGGACCCCACCATCTGCACCTCCCGCCAAAATATCACCCCTAACAGATCAGGTAATTATTTCTCGGCCTGGACGGGCACCGCGTGCCGTCAAGCTCGACAAAGACAGGCTGAAAATCGGCCGTTCTCAAGATAATGACATTGTTCTTTCTACCAATGATGTGTCTCGTTATCATGCACGTCTTGAGCAAACCCCCACCGGTTGGCAAGTGGTAGATATCAACAGCAGTGGTGGCACTTATTGGGGGGATCACAAGCTAGTGCCAAACGTACCGGAAGCTTGGAATGCCAGTCAGTCGCTGCGCATTGGCCCTTACACCCTTCGCTGGCAGCATTCGAGGTCGCCACGTCCCTTTCGTGCAGATGAAAAACAAGAAGATGCGCTCACGCAACTGCATCAAATACCAATCACAGGCACATTAGCTAGCAGTCGCACAAGCCAATTTAGCATGATGGTTAATCCGACGGTTCTCGATTTGGAACCGGGCAATCAAACGACGGTGCAGGTAGAGCTGTTTAATCAGGGCACAACGGGTGAACAGTATACGCTGCGCGTTGTTGATTTACCTGATGAAATGGTGCTGCTCTCGCAAAATACAGTGCATCTGGCACCTGGTTCACGTGCCAGACTCCCAATTTCGCTGCATGTGCCTACTGAAAGTCGCATTAAAGCAGGGCATCATCCTTACCAGATCATTGTGCGGACTGAATCGGACCCGGCGGAAACGGCCGTTGTCTCCGCTCGTGTCACAGTGGCCCCGACAGCACAATTTTCGATAGAGGTGTGGCCCCTAGAAGTCAAAAATAACGGTCAATGTCAGGTTCTCGTTCGTAACAACGGGAATGGAACCAGTCGCATGAGCCTGGTGGGACAGTC
>QQUD01000473.1 GCA_008501785.1 Chloroflexota bacterium | reverse complement strand
AACACCCCCATCATCAATAAAAATATTGTCGATAACCGACGTTTTAGACAAATTCACTGCTTGTTTCGTATTCATTAATTTCACCTCGTTGTTGATTTCCTGTATCTTACAGATAATGGCTGACATATACTGTCACTCATGATTCTTTGATTGAGGCAGATTCCATAATCTTGAGGTTTGATGCGAGCTGACCGGCTTCTTACGTTGATGATGGTGTTACAAACACGCGGTCAAACAACTGCAGCTGCGTTAGCTAAAGAACTTGAGGTGTCAAAACGAACTATTTATCGTGATATTGATGCGCTCAGTGCTGCTGGTGTGCCAGTTTATGCAGATGGCGGACCGGGGGGTGGATATGCCTTGCTGGATAGCTATCGCACAACACTTACTGGATTACACGAGGATGAAATTCGGGCACTTTTTATGCTAACGATTCCTGGCCCATTGTCTGATTTAGGCTTGAGCCAACAATTAAAAGGGGCGTTTTTAAAACTCACAAGTTCTCTCCCCAGTCATTATCAAGAGCAGGCTCAGTTGATTCGCAAACGCATTCATTTGGACGCTGCAGGATGGTTTCAACGGGAAGAACGACTCCCATTTTTGCCAGTAGTGCAAGAGGCTGTTTGGCAAGATTTACAACTTTCAATGTCTTATCGGCGGAGTGGGGGAGGTCTTTCTCAGCGGGTGGTTTCACCTTATGGATTGGTGGCGAAGGCTGGCATTTGGTATCTGGTGGCGGCAACGGAGCGAGGGATGCGAGTGTATCGGGTGTCGAGGGTGGAAACGGCCGTACTCACCCAAACCCATTTCACCCGACCCGCAACATTCGATCTAGCTGACTTTTGGGCAAACTGGATTGCTGACTATGAAGTCGGATTGCCAAAATACCCCGTAACCCTTTCCATTGGACCAGACTTGATTCCCAATCTGCCACATATTTTGGGTGCGGGGGTGCGTTCGCTTTTGGCAGAAACACAGCCTGACGCGAATGGTTGGAAAACGATTGACTACACCTTTGAACGGGTGGAAGAAGCACAAACATTTATTATGGGCATGGGCACTGTTGTGAAGATTATTGCACCGGACTCATTGCGCGTGAGTATTGCAAAGTTAGCAAGTGAAATTGCTGCACATTATTCAGAGTGAGTTGGATATTCGAGGTTTTTTAGGAAGACATAGGTTACGCGGCAAGGATCGTGAGCATCTGGCGCGTGACGGCTTTGGTGTCGGGGCCGATTTCACCAGGGGGGCCAACACAAGCAGGGCAGCCATCGCGGCAGCGACAGTCGGTCACTAATTCCAATGCGGCTGCCAGCAGCCCCTCGTGCAGTTCAAACAGCCTCTCGCTAAAGCCAACGCCTGCTGACGTGCGCTCATACACGACAACGGTAGGTGCCTGGGTGATCGGGCTGCGACTTTCGGCCACGACTTCGATGTCGGATGGGTCGCACATGAGGAAGAGCGGGGCGAGATTGCGAAAAACGTAAGCCAATCCACCCAATGCAGATCGCGTTTGCTGGCCTGTTTCGGCGCGACGATGGCAGCTTGGGCAGAGTGTGACGAGATTGTCAACCTGGTTGGCTTGGAGGTAGTTTTCGTTTTGACCAGGGATGTAGCTGAACTCGCGAAACGGCCGTATATGATGCACATGCAGCGGCGAGCCAGGATTTGACTGCGCCCCACAAGTGCGACAGCGATAATTGTCCCGCTCTAGCACCAGTTTGCGCTGCTGCTGCCAGTTGGGGCCATAATCATTTGGTCGCAGCAAAATGCCAAGATCGTACAGTTGCTCGGCTAACTCTTCTGAGAAAATGAGCCAATAGCCGGTCGTTTCCAGCGTTAATTCTGGCAAATCAATCGTGCCGTAGCCAAGCGTTTCGTGCGTGTAGCGCTTGATTTTGCGGAAGCCGGTAGCCTGGGTGACAACGGACACTTCACCAAAGCAGCGCATGATGCCATTTTCAAGCTGCTCCATGTCTGGGCGCAGTTCACGCACGCTGCTGCCGACGTTGGCACGGGTATAGTAGTCGATATCCACGGGACGCACGTAGGCGATACGGCCGTTCCAGTCCAGTTCATCCACCAAATAAGACCGCGCCCGATGCATATAAATTGCACCTTCATACACCATCGACGGCGCACTGTCCAAATCGAGTTCGCCAATCACACGTGGTGCAACATTGTCGCCCGGTTCGCCCATGTCGTGAATGACGACCGTGTCATCGCTGCTGGTGCGTAGGGAAACGGCCGTTGCTGGCACAGTTTCACCCACGAAATGAAACTGCTTCCGCGTTTGATGCAGCATTCCCGCTTCTTCCAACTCATCCAGCAGCGGACCCGCCGGACCAAAATCACCGTATGGTTCATTTTCTTGAAATGGCAGCTCATACGCGGCACAAAGTAGATGGTTGACCATGATACGCAGGTTGTCCAGGTTGGTGAGCGCGTGTTCGGGCGAACGGCCAAACAGGTAGCGCGGATGATTGCAGATGTATTGGTCGAGCGGATTGTTGCTGGCAACCATCAGCGCCACCGATTGTCCACTACGCCGCCCAGAGCGCCCCGCCTGCTGCCAAATTGAAGCGATGGAGCCTGGATAACCAGTGATCACTGCCGCATCCAGTTCGCCAATATCAATGCCCAATTCCAGCGCGTTGGTGGCGACCACGCCGCGCACGGCTCCGGAGCGCAGGCCGTGTTCGATTTCACGCCGTTCTAAAGGCAAGTAGCCGCCGCGATACCCGGCAACGGCCGTTTCCTTGTTTCCTGCATAGGTCAAATCATCCTGTAAATAGGTGAGCAGCAGTTCCACCGTTTGCCGTGCGCGGGCAAAGACAATGGTTTGCACATCTTGTGCCAAAAAAGTCATTGCCGCGTCGCGAGCGGCCATGACGGCACTGCCCCGCAGTCCCAAATCTTCATCGATGATGGGCGGGTTGTAGAGGATAAACTGCTTTTCGGCGCGAGGTGCGCCGTTTTGGGATTCATCGATCAGCACGAAGGGTTTTTCGATGAGTCGTTCGGCGTGTTCTTGGGGGTTGGCGATGGTGGCAGAGCAGCAAATGAACTGTGGATCGCTGCCGTAAAATTCGCAAATGCGGCGCAGTCGCCGAATCACATTGCCCACATGGCTGCCAAAGATGCCTCGGTACGCGTGGATTTCATCGAGCACCACAAATTCGAGATTGCTGAACAGGCTGCGCCAGCTTGTGTGGTAGGGCAAGATGCCTGCATGGAGCATGTCTGGGTTGGTAATCAAAATGCCGTCAGCTTGCCGCACCTGCCGCCGTTTGTGCTGCGGGGTGTCGCCGTCGTAGCTGAAGGCATCAATGGGGAGGTTTCCTGTGTTGATAACGGCCGTTGTTTCAGCCAACTGGTCATGTGCCAGTGCTTTGGTAGGGAAGAGGTAGAGCGCCTGTCCTTTCGGTTTTTGCATGAGCCGGTGCAGGATGGGGACGGTGTAGCAGAGGGTTTTACCGGATGCGGTGGCGGTGGCGATGACGACGTTTTTGGATTGGGAAACGGCCGTTATTGCTTCCGCCTGATGCGTAAAAAAGCCATCCACGCCTCGCGAACGCAACGCTTCAATAATACCAGCAGGTAAATCAACTGCCGGAACATCAAATTGCGCAGGCCGCGCCGCCAAACGCTCCCACGCCACCACCTGCCGCATAAAATCTTTATTGTGTCGTAACGCCGTTAAAATCTCAGCCAATTGCATGATAGGCTGATTGTAGTCACAGTTCCAATTAGCGCAAATGTTCGAGAGATCGTTGTGCCAGGCAGGGGGTGCAGAATCTTAATATGACCAAGTGTGTTCACCCCCTGCCTGGCACAGCTTAAAACCCAAAAGTCACCAGCAATAATTTGGCTTTCTAAGATGATTAAATTCATCCAATCGCCGTTTTGTGCCTGGAGAAGTTGTGCTGGGAATGCTGACGAAGTCGAAAAATCGTAACTGCTCTATTTCGAAATGCGAAGCTGTTTTTAACTGGAATGCTTTTACAATAAACACAATGATGTGATCGTTTTTGTATTCAAAAAAATTAGAATAAACACCCAAAGTCGCATCAATTTCAAAGTTGAGGATTCCAACCTCTTCCCTCAGTTCTCTTTCTAAAGCTTGCGCTGTGGTCTCACCTTTCTCTACCTTCCCCCCAGGCAGAAACCAAGCAGCCTCATACTTGTGTTTAACGAGCAAAATCTGATTCTGGCTGTTGACAATAATGGCACGCACACCAACCGTCGTGGGAGTAAAAACCATCCAGTAAAACCGTCTGAAAAAGTGTAAAAAGGTTAGAACTGTTTTCATCATAAATTGTGGTAGTTGTGCCAGGCAGGGGGTGAACATACTTTATCATGTTAAGATTCTGCACCCCCTGCCTGGCACAGCGATTTAGGCACGAATTTTTGCTGATTTAGTTTAGCCAGTCAAGTTTTCAAAGATAGTACATGATGGCTCCTGATTTTTCTCATATGTATGATAAATTTCCAAGCTTTGGTGATATAATTTCGCAGTACGACCTGGATACAAGAGCCATAGAATTTCTCAAGTTGGTAGATTGATAGAAAGGTTGGAATTAGAAGTGGGGAGCTAATTCCGTGTACCTCTATATGGAGAAGCTTAATCAAGAGGAGACTTTTATGACACCGAAATTTGATTATGTTCGGCCAGATTCATTGGCACACGCCATTGATCTGCTAAATGATGCAGCGTATCAAAACCGCCTATTAGCAGGTGGAACTGATATTCTGGTGCATTTACATCACCATCCCCCAGAATACAGTCGATTGGTAGACATTAGCCTGTTACCCGAACTAAAAGTGATTAAGCATGAAGGCAATCTGATTACAGTGGGAGCCGCTGTCACGTTTGGTGAAGTGGTCGAAAGCCATATCCTGTTGAAGATGACGCCATTTCTCGTCAAGGCTTGCCGGTCTGTCGGCAGTCCCCAGATACGGAATACAGGTACGGTTGGCGGTAATGTCGTGAATGCTGCGGCCTGTGCCGATAGTTTGCCTGTGTTAATTTGTCTTGATGCGGTGGCTCATGTACTTGGCCTACAAGAGGAACGCTCTGTGAGTTTGTCGCAATTAGTCTTGGGGCCAAATCGAACGCAGCTCAAGGCAGGAGAGCTGCTGACACACTTTACCTTTGAGGCTCCACCTACAAATGTGAGAACGACCTTCCACAAGGTGGGTCGTCGCAATGCGCAAGCAATTTCTCGCTTAACGATGGCTGCAATGGGTCGAGTCGATGACTCCGGCATTGTGGATTTTGTTCGAATTACGCCAGGAGCCGCCACGCCGCAAACATCTCGTTTTACTGAAGCGGAAAATCTGTTGCTGGGACAGGTTGTTACCGATGAATTGATTGTGTCAGCCGCTAACCAAGTTGCTGCGTCTATGATCGACATTACCGGGCGTCGCTGGTCTACCGAATACAAAGAACCTGTGATTGCTGCATTGGCAGAACGCGCTTTGCGAGAGGTTTTGGCAACTGAATAACCACCCACTAAATCCCGGCACAATGTGCTGCGATGAACACATAATTTGAGGTTAAGTATGTTGATTGAATTTAACTTGAATCGTGAAAAAATAACAGTGGATGCACCACCTGACATCACGCTGATGGCATTATTGCGAGATTATCTGGGATTGACTGGCACCAAAGAGGGGTGTGAGGTCGGTGAATGTGGCGCTTGTTCAATTATCCTGGATGACAAATTGGTGAGCAGTTGTACTGTATTGGCCCCACAAGTCAATGGGCGAGCGGTGATGACGATTGAAGGTGTCAGTGAACCTGATAACAGCCCTAATGATTTGCAGGAAAACTTTATTGATTATGGTGCGGTGCAGTGTGGTTACTGCATCCCCGGCATGGTGTTGGCTGGTGAAGCGTTGCTCACAAAAACTTTGCAGCCTACCCGGGCAGATATTCGGGAGGGCATCAGTGGCAATCTGTGTCGATGTACCGGATATCAGCAAATTGTTGATGCAATTGAAGGTACTGCCCAAGAACGGCTGGCTAAACAAAATAAGGAGCAAGCATCATGACGAAAAATCGTACAAATATTGGAAAACCAACTCGTCGCGTGGATGCTCTGAGTAAAGTGCTGGGTACAGCCAAGTATGTGGGTGATTACAAGCTGCCTGGAATGCTTTATGCCCATGCCTTGCGCAGTGAAGTACCCCATGCACGTATCGTTAAACTTGATGTATCACCAGCGCTGGCAGTTCCGGGCGTGAAAGCGGTGATTACGTCTGATGATTTCGTGGACAATGGACTGTATGGCTATCCCAAAAAAGATAAATATATGCTGGCTTACCAAAAGGTGCGCCATGTGGGTGAGGCCATTGCTGTGGTTGCTGCCGAAACGCCGCAGGCGGCGCTGGCAGGGGTGCAGGCTATTGAATGTGTAGTGGAGGGGTTAACGGCCGTTACCGATGCCGCCCACGCACTTGATCCAGATGCCGCCCAAGTTGGCCCCGATCGAGATGATGACAAGCATCCAAATCTTTTGGATACCTTCATTGTGCGTAAAGGGGAAATTGAGCCGCAATTTGAAAACAGTGATGTTGTAATCGACAACCATTATCGGGTATCTCCGCAAGAACATGCCTATATTGAAACTGAAGGCGCTTTGGCCGTGCCTGCTCCTGGTGGTGACATTGTTGTTTATAGCAACAGCCAGACTTCTTTTATTACTCGAAACAATTTGGTATCGGTACTTGGTATGTCTGAAGACCAGGTGCGGGTGATTCAACCAGTGGTGGGAGGCGCATTTGGGGGCAAGGATGATCTTTGTCATGAAATAGCCGCCCAGGTGGCTGCGCTGGCATTGAAGACAGAAAAACCGGTGCGGATGACGTTATCCCGTGATGAGTCAATGATCGCCAGCTACAAACGTGGCAGCATGGAGATGCATATTCAACTTGCGGCTGACTCTGACGGAACTTTGCACACTTGCAAGGTTGAATCGCGGCAAGACTCCGGTTCGTATGCGTCGGTTAGCCCGTTTATTGGCTGGCGAGCGTCGATCCATGCAATGGGGCCGTATCGCTATAATGCCTGCCAGATAGACGTCACCGAAGTGTATACGAATAACGGTTATGCTGGTGCTTTTCGTGGGTTTGGCAACACTGAATCATCTGCAGGCATCGAACAGGCCATTGATGAAATGGCTGAGGCTGTGGGTATGGACCCAATCGATTTTCGGCTGAAAAATTGTCTCCAGCTTGGTGCTGAGTTGGTTTATGGGCAAATGCTAACGGACTCGGTCGGGTTGACAGAGTGTCTCAATGAAGTGCGTCAGACGTCTGGTTGGGATCAAAAACGAAAAACGTATGCAAACCACAATGCCCAATCGAAAATCAAGAAGGGGATTGGCGTAGCGGCCGTTTTCCACGGGGTTTCATTGGGCGCTGAAGGGGAAGATTTCGCCGCAGGCACGATTGAAATCAACCATGATTACACCATCAACCTGACGTCAGGTTTAACCGATTTTGGGCAAGGATCCCGTACCGTATTCACCTTGATTGCTGCCGAGGAGCTGGGGGTGCGGCCGGAACGGATTAGAATGCTGCGCCCTGATACCGACACCTCTCTTTATTCTGGCCCCACAGTTGCCAGCCGCTCTACCGTGCTGGGCGGGAATGCAACGCGAACAACGGCTCAGAATTTAGCCCATATGTTAGATTTGGCTGCGGCTAATTTGTTGAAGTGTGATGTTGAACAACTGTTGCGGGTGGAAGAAGCTTATGTCGGCCCCAGTGAAGAACCGGTTACGTGGGAGAATGTGGTGGACCATGCGCGCTTGATGGGCATGATTTTGTCCACGCACGGAAAGTGGGTTGCGCCAGAAATCGCCTGGAATGAGCATTCCGGCCGGGGCATGCCCTATTTTGCCTACCATTTTGGGGCGCAAGTGGTAGAAGTGACGGTAGACACCGGTACAGGCAAAACAGATGTTGTTGGCGTTTGGGCTGCGCATGATGTGGGTAAAGTCATCTTCCCACAGGGCGCATATGGTCAGGTCTACGGCGGCATTGCTCAAGGTTTGGGATATGCTCTAATGGAGCGCGTTGACTACGATCTAGGGTACATTCAGAATACGAACTTTGATGAGTATCTCATTCCCACGGCACTCGATATGCCGGATATTGAGGCATCTTTGATAGAGAAACATTTGAAGGTGGGGCCTTACGGCGCTAAAAATGTGGCTGAGCCTGCGATGGTACCGGCGGCTCCGGCGACTCTGAATGCTATTTACCATGCTACTGGTCGTCGCGTCCGCGACCTGCCAGCTAATCTGGAAAGGGTATTGCTCGGTCACGACCTGAGAAAGGCTGGAGACAGTACAGCTTGCAAATTGGGCTTGTTGGCAAAGCCCCCAAATAACTAAGTTTGTTCAAGATTGGACCAATCTCTGAGATTGGTCCAATCTAAGTGACGATTCCTCTTGCATTGCGCAGCTAGATGGGGTGAATTTACTGCTTATCTTCAGGTTTGTAATTCGGCCGTTGCTCCCGAATTCTGCGAACGATATCTTCTGCTTTTTGATCCTCAAGCAAGTCCTGACGCTGTTGGATGTAATCACCTTCCCCCATTTCAAACATTTGCAGGAAGCGGACCATGCCAACAGGTCCTAACTCACGAGATAGCACTTCTAATCCTGTTCGCTGTATATCATTTAAGGTCATTGTTTGAATTGCCATTACGATTCTTTCCCTTGTTGATTTACCAACCAATGTAAAGGATTTGCAACATCCACATCCAATTCGCTGCTTATCCAGTTCCACTCTTCAGATTGCAGGCGTAATAAAATGAGCAAAATGGATTCCGCTTCTAACCGATTACGATCTTGTGCTTAATCGTCCTAAGGTCGATTTAAACAACAGACATCAAGATATGTTTTCATCTTGTAACTTCCTGATAGGTGGATGAGTAGTTATTGTGCTTAATTATATGACAGGTCGGACTTTGTGGGTATACGCTGTGGTTGTGCCAGGCAGGGGGCGAACGGCTTTGGTCATTTATAAGCCTGCTGCCCCCTGCCTGGCACAAGGGCAGGTTTATGGCGCTGGGATGATGAGTTGTTGGTCGGGTTGGAGGAGGTAGGGTTCGGTGAGGCCGTTCATGCGGGCGATGCGCTGCCAGTCGATGTTGTAGATGCGGCTGAGGCTGAGCAGGGTGTCGCCTTCGCGGACGGTGTGGAGTGTGCTGCTGCCGTCGCCCGGGGCTACGGCGGGAACGCAGCCGGTCAGGTTTTGGAAGGTGTTGGAGTCGGTGGCTGGATATTTTTCGTCGGGGGTGGCGGGGAGGACCTGGCTGCATGGGTCGTCGGCCAGGGTGAGGATGGGTTCGCCGTTGGTTTCGTTGGTGTTGACGGTGATGGTTTGGAGATTGCCACTGCTCACATCCCAATAGCCCAAAAATGTGCCGTTTACATCCCCTGGAATGTGCGCAAATACTTTATAATCACCCGATGGAACGGTCATGGTGACTTGTTTTAAGCCGATGCCGGTGGGCATTTGGCTGGTGAATTGTTGATTGGTTTCCTGGTTGATGGCGTACACCTCGGGGGGAATGTCGCCGATGACATCGCCGAGGGTGACGATGAGATTGCCGGGATTGGGTGCGCCGGGGGCGGCGGCGTAGGTGAATGATTCGGTTGGCTCAATTTGGAATGAGGTGACGACGGCATCGAGTTTGATTAGCTCGGGTGTGAATGTGTCGGATGGTAAATCGTCGAGCTGGGAGGTGATGGTTTCGGCGGTTGTGTCGGGGTCTAAGTTCGTGAGGAAGGTGGTGCTGAGGGGGTATTCGAACCAGATTGCGTAACGGCCGTTCCCCGTCACCCCCTCAAAAAGATAATACAAATTCTCATTCGTAAATGCTTGTTCACCATTTGCAGATGGTTTG
>QQUD01000715.1 GCA_008501785.1 Chloroflexota bacterium | reverse complement strand
TCCACAATCTCCGGTTCAGCAGTCCAGCCAACCGTCAACGTTAACAAAACCGTCATCACCAAAAACAAAGTCAACCATTTTGAGGCGTTCATTTCTTGCAATCTCCTTTTGAATTTGTAATTACGCCAATACCTGTTTTTTGAAAATAGGTCTGATTCATAAAATAATTTCACCTCTTCTTAGGACGCTGATGAACGCAGATAAACGCTGGTGAAGAATTTCTATCAGCGTTCATCATGAAAATCTGCGTCCTAAATTCTTTTCTCGCCAATTTATGCTACATTTCATTTGTTACCCCTTGATCCCAGCTGCAGCCAAACCGCCTAACAGCCGTTTCTGCGCCAGGAAAAAGAGGATCATTGGGGGAATCATGGACATCAGTGAGCCAGCCATTAGCAAATGCCAGCTTGTTTCTTTTGCGCCCTGAAAAAAGCTCAAACCAAGTGAAACCGTGAACTTTTCGGGATCATTCAAATAAATCAGCGGCCCCATAAAGTCATTCCACACGTCGGTAAACGTAAACACGCCCACCAGCACAATCGCCGGAATCGACATCGGGATGATCACATGGCGCAAAATTTGCATGCGCGTCGCGCCATCAATCGTGGCAGCTTCATCCAGGTCCAGCGGAATCGTCATCATGTATTGCCGCATCAGAAAAATGAGGAAAGGACTGCCAGTAAACGCAGGTAAAATCAGCGGCAGGTAGGTGTTCACCCATCCCAGCTTGGCAAACAAGATGAATTGTGGCACCAGCGTGACCTGTTTCGGCACCATCAACGTTGCCAGCACAATCAAAAACAGCACGTTTCGCCCAGGAAACCGCAGCCGCGCAAACCCATACGCAATCAGCGTCGTAGAAATTACCTGTCCGACCACATTCCATGCCACCAACACGGCCGAATTCTGAATAAATCGACCAAACGGCACTTCTCGAAACACCTGCACAAAGTTTTCCCAAATGGGCGGATTCGGTACCCACGTGGGCGGCACTTGAAATAGCTGAATGTCTGATTTCAGTGCCGTGGCAAACATCCAGTAAAACGGCACTAAAAAGACAATGCCGAAGATAAATAAAATCGTGTAGTCGCGTGTGTTGGTGAGTAATTTGCGAAAACGGCCGTTTCCATTCCTAGCATTCAATCTCATAACTAACTCCGTTCCGCCTCATAATGCACCCACATCGGCGAGCTGCGGAAAACCAGCACCGTAATCAGCATAATGATCACAAACAAAATCCAGGCCAGCGCTGACGCATACCCCATCCGCAGTGACTGCCACGCCTTGTTATAGATGTACAGCATGTAGAAAAACGTCGCCTTCAATGGACCACCCGCCGTGGCCACATAAGACGCTGTAAACGTCTGAAACACGCCAATCAAGCCAATCACCAGTTGATAAAAAATCGTCGGACTGAGCATCGGAATCGTCACGTGCCGAAATTTTTGCCACCCATTTGCACCATCCACCACCGCCGCTTCATACAGATGCTCGGGAATGTTTTGCAGCCCCGCCAGATAAATCACCGCGCTGCCACCCACACCCCACACGCCAATCATCACAATGCCATACAGCGCCGTGCTCGGATCGCCAAACCAGTTTGGACCCTCAATGCCCACGTAGCTCAAAATCGTATTCAGCAGCCCAAACCGTTGATTCAGCACCCACACCCAAACCAGAGTCGCCGCAATGCTGGGTACAACGTATGGCAAATACAGCAGCGTGCGAAAAATACCAACACCCGGCAATTTCACATTGAGCGCCATCGCCATTCCCAAACCAATCACGGTAGAAACTGGCAAATATATGGCAGAGTAAGTAAAAGTCACCTTCAACGCTTGCCAAAAGTCAGCATCCGTTGTCAAAATGCGCTCGTAATTCGCCAGCCCCACCCATCGTGGATCGCTAACGATGTTCCAGCGGGTAAAACTCATCACAAACGAAGCCAGCATCGGCCCCGCAATAAACAGGACAAAGCCAACCATCCACGGCGAAATAAAGAGATAACCAGCAATCGCTTCACGTCGCCGACTGGGACTCATCTGTCGCCACGATTTAAATAGTTTTCCCATCCCTTAATCCTTCCCAACAATCATGTCTGTCAACTGTTCCGCCAGCGTGACCACATCCTTGTTCGCGGAAAACTTGAGGCAGACGCCTGCCGGAGAGCGTACTTTTTCCACCCAATCGGCCGGAATCACATCCATGCCTTGTTTTGCGCCAGCCATCGCGCCAATCACCGCCGCAATCGTGTCTGCATCACGCCCAAAGTTGCCGCCCCAGAACATTCCCTTCCGGAAATCGCCATCCGTCATGCGGAACACGCCGTAAATTTGGGGAATCGCTTCTGGGCTGGCCGCATGAACCGGGGTCCACAACTCAGTGTGCAGCCCTTCCCACGCATCTTCCATGGTGCCAGCTTTGTCGCAGATGTCCATTGCTCGCTGCATGGTGTGGCCCAGCCAGCTATCGTTTGGAATTTGCGCCAAACCCGCCGCAATAATTTCGTCAGTCGTGCCGCCCACCATCGCCACAGCAACGCTGGCAGCAACAGCTTGGGCTGCCCAAATGCCATCCCGGTGATGGCTAATTTGCGATTCAATTTCGGCCATCGCTGCGGCTCGCTCCGGATCGCCAGCACACAAAATACCAATCGGCGCGATTCGCATCGCCGCCCCATCATCGTAGTGGAGCACATTGTCTTGCCCGGAACGCGGCGGTAAAAGACCGCGACGTAAATTTTCAACTGCACCGTAAAGCGGCCGTCCACCGCGATCAAACAACCCACCCTGGTCTAAAATGTAGCGCTGCCAGGATGCGAGTAAAGTCTCTGGGGTCAGCTCACCATCACAATCAAGCAGCGTTTGCGCGGTGAGTACAGCAAATTCGGTGTCGTCAGTGCTTTTAGCTCCTTCGTATAAATTTGTGACAATGCCATAGCGCTGCCGGTATGGATCGCTGCGCCCGATGTCGCCAAAGGCATCACCAACGGCCAATCCGACAAAACAGCCTGTGGCGCGATCTCGGCAAAGCTGTGAGTTTTGTGCTAGTTCTGCTCTTGTAATCATTGATCTTTCCTTTCCTGGTTTGTCATTCCCGCGCAGGCGGGAATGACAATTTTGTATGTCTCTCGATGATGGGAACGTTCCCATTTGTGTCAAACAAAAAAGGGAGTTTTTGATGTTATCCCTTCAATTAATCTAGAAATCTAGGACAGCTCGTTGAGCCGCGTTCATGTAAGGTACATTTGAATAAATGACGGCGCGAGGGTGAAAACGGCCGTTTTTCCACCAGCCGATCTACCAAAAACAGCGCCGCTCGTTGTCCAATTTCATATTGTGGCTTCGCCACCGTGGTCAATGGCGGCATCGTCGTTGAAGCCGCGTAAATATCGTCCATGCCAATAATCGACAAATCATCAGGAACCGTTAACCCAGCTTCGTGAGCGCCCTGCAGCGCCCCAATTGCGAGAATGTCGTTGCTGGCAAAAACGGCCGTTGGCGGCTGGTCCACGGCCACCAACTGCTGAAAAGCCAACCGCCCCCCCTCCTCGTCAAACGGAACCGTTGCAATCAGTCTTTGATCAAGGGGGATTCCTTTTTCTTCAAGAAAATCTTGATACCCACGCAACCGCGAATAGCCCAAACGACTTTGCCGCTGTCCACGAATCAACCCAATCTGTCGATGCCCCAAATCATAAAGGTGTGTCAGTGCTAGTCGAGTTGCCCCATAACTATCTGACCCTACGCTGTCAAAATCGGGGTAATCTTCATGGGAGCCAATGAGCACGGTAGGCAGGTGCAGCGCTTTCAGTGCATCGTTTTTTACTTGCACCGGGTTGATAAGAATTGCATCAAACCGATTGCGCCGCGCCATCTCCAAAAACATCTCTTCACGCTCGCTGTCCCAATCGCTGTTGGCAAACACGACAGCATACCCTTCCTGGTCCATAACGTCCTGTACGCCACGTGCAACCGCAGGCCAAAACGGGTTAGTGATGTCAGGGATTGCCAACATGATGATGTTGGTGCGGTCTGTGCGCAAGCTGCTGGCGACGGCGTTGTGCGTGTAACCAAGTTCTTCAATTGCATCGAGCACACGCTGACGAGTTTCCTCACGCACCTTATCAGCTTCGCTGCCAACAACGCGGGAAACGGTGGTTTTAGAAACTCCTGCGGCTCGTGCTACATCAATAATGGTTGGTCGCCGTTTCATCCTCTAAGCTCCTGGTTCCAAATGGGAACGTTCCCATTCTAACAGAATAACTTTTTGAATGCAAGGTGCTTTTTTAACATGGGTGATCTTTACATTTTTGCGGCGACCCGAATTGTAAAGATAGTTTGCCTTATTCTGAACCATGCCGAAATTTGAATAACGGCCGTTTCCCCTACCCCTTCGCCTGCAACGCCTTTATTTCCAACTTCCCCCGATCCGCAATCATAAATTCGGTGCGACTGATTTCGATTGCTCCCTCCTCGGCAAACTGATAGAGCAACCGACACACCATTTCTCGTTTGGTGCCGATGTGTGCCGCCATTTGGTCTAGCGATAAATCACGCGATACAAATTCGTCTACCGCCGTGCCATAATGCTCCAGCAAAAGTCGCGCCAAGCGTCCGCGCACAGGCTGAAATGCCAGTTCCTCTACAATTTCGCTGGCACGGCGCATACGAGTTGCCATTAAGCGAGCAAGTTCCCAGGAAATACGGCCGTTTTTCATCAACCAGGGCATCATTTGCTCGCGTGACCACATCAAAATCTCGCTGTCTTGATGCGCCTGCAACGACACAGGCATCCCCGCATCTTCTTCAAAAAAGCCCATTCCCCAAAAGAGTTCCCCATCTTCCAACGTTAACACAATCAAACTGCGCCCTTCGGTTGATGCCTTCAGCCCCTGGATTGATCCGGAAACAACCAGGAATAAATAAGACCAAACCTGATCATGATGTACCACACAATCACCTGCACGATACTTTTTGCGAATGCCTTCCTGCATCAGCTCTATTTGTTCTTTACGTGTTAAACCAGCAAATACCGGGTTTTCTACAAATAAATCTTGTGATAGCTCCATTTTTATTATTCCGCCTCAACAATTTGTTCTAAGGCATGTAAATTATGCAGTGTAATGTGTGCGCGTGTCACTTCCAGAATGCCATCTGATTGGAATTGGTGCAACAATCGACAAACCACTTCAGGTGAAGAAGAGACCACAGCAGCAATATCGTTCAAAGTTAAATCACGCTCAACAGAGGTTGCACCTTGTTCATTAAAACTCTCTAACAGCAAATTTGCCAATCTTGTAGCGACAGGCTGGAACGCCAACCCATAAATAATTTCTCGTGCGCGGCGCATGGTCTCTGTGTGCATCTTTGTGATTTCCCACATCGCTTCAGGATGACGCATGAGCACGGGCAAAACTACATCTCGGGGCCACAAATAAAGTGTACTCTTTTTGGTAGCCGCCAAGTAGGCAGGCATCGGTTCATCATCAAAAAACGAATGCCCCCAGAAAACATCATCAGGGCGCACTGTAAACAAAACCTGCTCACGACTGCCGATTGAGAGAATGGTCCAGCGTAATTCACCCATCGCCATAAAAATGACGTGGGGCCATACGTCACCCTGGTGAAAAAGATACTCGCCGCGCCGCAATTGGACACGGCGTGACTGTTTCATCAACGTTTCACAGATGGTCCCGGGCAATTTATCAAAAACTCGAATTTGAGATAATCGCAGCGCATTGCCATCCCTATCCATTCCTTGTTTTTGGATTGGTTGATCGACATTTTGAAGCATTAGGTTACCCCTTTGTGAAAAATTTAACTTGATCTTGACAAATATCAAGGTGCAATAAATCACTTTTGATTATTATACTGTTTGTGAAGAGGAAAATTGAACTCACAATTCCCGAATACACAATATTATACATTAATAGAACATTAATGCAGAGAGAATCAGGAGGTTGATTCAGATGTTACATTCTTCTAAACAGGTTCGTATGGGCGTAACGGCCGTTATTGTCATCGGTGCCTTGTTAATGATTTTTGTCGTTCCCTTTATCGCATTTGACATGGTAAATCCCATTGTTGGCTACCAGCAAGAACGCATTGCAAAGTTTATGGCTGAAAGCAATCCAAGTGCGCCCCTGCTCGTCCTGACCACCTGGCTGGTCAGTTTCTTTTACCCATTTTGGGGATCCATGTCACTGATTGCTGGGTTGACATTGCTGGTAATCATCATGCCACTTTATCGCGGTGAAACGTGGACACGTGGTTTGGCGCTTCTATGTTTGGCCGTGCCGTCAATGGGTGGCGCTTACATGATTGTGCCCTGGATGAATTTTGTGGGCACTGTTGAAGGCGGTTTCCCCCCTGCCGTGTTCATTATGTCCGTCGGTTTGATACCCTATTTCACGCTGCTGCTGGCTGATAAAGGCGACATCACGCAAAAAGTGGTTGATTTCTTCGTTTTTCTCATGCTGGGTGTCTGTTCAGCAGAGGCATTTGCCAATGGTCATGCAGCTTTCCGTATTTTGTATGGACATCCGTCCCGACCTCAATTTGGACCAAACATTGCAATAACTTTCTTTGGCTGGTTGGGACTTTGGGTCAGTGCGGCGCTCACGATTTCTGCCATTTATCTGCTGGCGACGCGTAAAATGGCGGGGTGGTATACGGCCGTTATTGGCGGCCTCATTGCCTTCGTCGTCAGCGGAGCCACACACTACGTGCGTCACGTCACGCTCGATTATCTGTACGGTTCGTTGATGGGATTGAGCATCGTCGTCATGCTGGTCATTCCAGTTGTGAAAACGCGACTCCTTAACAAGTACACAGCCGATTCAGAAGCACAGCAAGAGGCGAATTTACAACCAACAGCTGCATAATTGCACTTCTTCGCTAAAAGAGATTGGAGGCTGTCACGCGCCTCCAATCTCTCCTTTATTCCGTCAGGTTCTCCAGCTTTGCCAAATCGTTAAACACGAATTTGGTGCGTGAAACGTCAATTAATCCTTCACTGTCAAACCGATGCAGCACTCTGGAAATCAGCTCCCGCGTAGTGCCGACCCCATCTGCCATTTCGTCCAACGTCAAATCACGCTTGACACTTTGCCCATTCTCAGGCTCATATCGATGCAACAGCAGCCGCGCCAACCGCCCCGACACGCGATGAAATGCAAACCCATACACAATTTCACGCACGTTGCGCATCGCCTTTACCAGCACACGCGTCACATCCCAAACAGCCTCCACATGCCGCGAAACAATGGGCACAATCGTCTTGCCCGACCAGGCATAAACCACTGTTGTTTCCAACGCCTCCAACGAAGCAGGCATCGGTTCGCCATCAAAAAGGGAATGAGGCCATACAATATCACAAGGCCCCATCTCAAACACGACCTGCCGTTTCCCATCAGGTGAAAGCATTGACCAGCCTAACCTGCCAGATTGCACATACAGCACATCCTTCCAAACGGTGTCCTGCATACAAACATGCTCACCTTTGTCATATTGCCTGCGCTGTGCGAGACGGACAACTTCATCACGATCTGCCGCGCTAAGTTTAGAGAAAACGGGGGCTATTTCTAGACAATGTTTTAGCTCATTTTTACTCATTTTTGTCACTGCTCCCACATGCCGAAAACCAATCTTTGCTGCAATTTATCAAATTATAAAGACTGGTGATTTTATTTGTGCTATTTTGCACAAAAGAGGCTTTGAATCTCATAGAAAGAGGTTCATTCGGATATTGGTGATTTGAAAAACGGCCGTTTTTCGGCCACCCAACAAATTATAAACCGTTTCTATCAGGAGGAAACAAAATGACACAAGATACAACCCAAAAAGGACGCACAGTGATGGCAATCGTCGCCGTGCTTACAGGACTTTTCCTGTTATTCTTAGCCCCATTTATTGCCATGAAAGCGCTGAACACACCGCTGCACCGATTGGTGGAAGTCTTCCAGGTACAAGACCCTGAAGGCGTTTGGGATACGCCGGTCGGCATTTTGACATCCACTTATTATGTGTGGGTGGGCTTATTCGTCTTTGCCGGAGCCGCCCTGGTAATGATTGCCAATGATGTGCGCATGGGGAAAAAGTGGGCACGGCCGTTATCCCTTATGCTCCTCTCCATCCCCTCCATCGGTGGGCTGACCATGACCATCCCCTGGTTGGTGTTAGTGATGACCGATGCGCTGGGCAACAGCAATCCCAACGCCGGCGTACCGCCCGCCCTGCCCATTATGCTGGTCGGCTTAGTCGCTTACTTCATCGTTTTATTAACTGAAAAATCAGACCGCAACACCAAAATCGCCCAGGTTGTTGTTTTTGCGATGCTCGGCATTGTGGGTGGATTTGTGTGGATGAATGCCCAACACGGCGTCCGTTATTTCCTTTCTGCGCCGGTTTACCTGCGCGCCGAAGCGGGCGGCAGCAACCCTGAACTGTTCTATGGCGGCTATGTGAACTATGCGGCCGTCATGCTGTTTATCCCAGCCATTGGCTTGCTGGCGGCCCGCAAAGAAAGCGGCTGGTATCTGGCAATGATTGGCGCTATTCTGACCTTTGCCGCCGCCTTCCTCTCCTACATTGACCGGGTTGGCGTCAATCCAGCTGCTGCAATTGAATGGCTGCGTGGGGCAGCGTTATCAGCTGTTTTGCTGGCTATCCTGGCAATTCCCTTCTTCAAGAATCATGTTTTAGGCACAGTGAAAGCCAAAAGCGCTAAAAAAGCGCCTGCCAAACGGGCCAAAGTACACGCATAACCTTGTTAAGAATCTGGCAGCCGCCAGGTTTATGATTATTTGAATAAAGAGACGCAGCGAGAACACTGCGTCTCTTTTTAGTTTTCCGCATCTTGACAAATATCAATGACAATCGCCGCCTAAACCATACAATCGTTATATCTACTATTTTTCGGGAAAGAATAGTAGGGTTTTACCTATCAGGACTTTCACTCCACTCAGGTCAATTTCCAATCGCAACTGGGAGACACAGTTGATTCATGAATAATATCCAGCGTTTGCTTGCCATTATTGCCCACCCCGACGATGAAACTTACCGCGCTGGCGGCACATTGGCCTTACTGGCGCAAAACGGCGCGCAAGTTTGGGTGTTGTGCGCCACACGCGGCGAGCGGGGCATTGCCAAGCTGTCTCCAGAAGATGCAGGCAGCATTCGCCAAACCGAATTGGTGTGTGCCTGCCGCACGCTGGGCATTGAGCCGCCCCGTTTTCTGGATTATGAGGATGGCACGCTGTCTCAAGGAGATGGGGAGCAGGCCATCGGGCAGATTGCGCGGGCCATTCGGGAACTGCGCCCGCAAGCGCT
Organism: Chloroflexota bacterium; assembly: GCA_008501785.1. The sequence continues at coordinate 657 of QQUD01000715.1, read as the reverse complement.
GCTCACCTGGCCGCCTGATGGCGTTTCTGGCCACCCCGACCATAGCGCCGTTAGTCGTTGGACAGATGAGGCGTGGCGGCTGGCGGCGGATCCGGCATACCAGACAGAGGGATTGCAGCCCCACACGGCCGTTTCCCTTTACCATATCGTCATTCCCCACAGCCTGGCTGCGGCATTGGAAATGACCCATCTGAACACTGTGCCCGATGAAGCGGTGACGCTCACAGTGGACGTGTCGGCGGTGTGGGATACTAAAATGGCCGCTATCCATTGCCACCGCAGCCAGATGGTCAATTCGCCTATTTTGGACGCGCCGGAAGCGCGGCAGCGTTTGTTCTTGGGGACAGAATATTTTCGGAGGAGCCTATGACTCATGCGATTGAAGTAACGAATTTGACTAAGGTTTATGGCCGTTCCCATTCGAGCACATTAGCCGTAGACCATATCAACTTTATCGTGCGCCAGGGCGAGATTTTCGGCTTTCTTGGCCCCAACGGAGCCGGGAAGTCAACCACCCAGCGCATGTTAACCACCCTGCTGCAACCAACCGAGGGGCAAATTCTGATCAACGGCCACGATCTGGCCCACGACGCTTATCCCGCCAAACGGCAAATCGGGCTGGTTCCCGAAGAATCCAACATCTACACGGAACTAACT
>QQUD01000024.1 GCA_008501785.1 Chloroflexota bacterium | reverse complement strand
CATCTAAAATGCGCTGTAAATCATCATTCGTATGATCACGGCGCACACCCAATCCATCATCATCTCCCGGTGCTGCATGAACGAGCAAGACCCGCGTGCCGTCTGGCAAAACCAATCGATGTTCCAGAGATAAATTTTTGAGCCAGTTGTATTGGGAAACGGCCGTTACCATTCCCTGCGTCCACGAAAAGCCCTGCGCCACACCGACAACCACCGGCACTAAATCGACGTTCTCCAAGGCACTCGCAAGCGGCGGTTTCAGAATCTGGTCTGTCACATACCGATCCGTATTGCCGCGCACAAACACAGCATTCGGCAGCGATTGGACTCGCTGCAATACACCGACGGGATCAAACCCTAACGCACAGTAATCCCCTACAAACCAATACCCATTCACACCCCCACGTCTTTCAATATCATCTAAAACCGCCTCCAACGAAATCGAATTCCCGTGAATATCAGACAAAATCGCAACTTTCACATGTACCCTCATCAATTTGAAATTAATTTGTAACAGTAAAGGCCAAGATGTTACACCTGTACAGCAAAGATCAAAAAAGCGGCACCGCACATTCATGCGATACCGCTTTTCTATCTCTCTTCTCTGTCTCTAACTATCCAGCAGAAAGCGCCTATTCAGGAATCGTAAACTCTTGTCCAGGATAAATCATGCCAGGATTCTTAATAACATCTTTATTTGCTTCGTGAATCTTGCGCCAATCATTGGCATTGCCATAGAACTGAAGCGCGATGTGGCTGAGGGTGTCACCAGGCTGCACAACGTATTTGCGAGCGGCAGCGGCAGCAGCGGCTTCGGCAGCAGCGGCTTCAGCAGCAGCTTTTTGTTGAGAAGCGGCTTTAGCAGCAGCAGCTTTTTTACGTGCTTCTTCCAATCTCTTACGACGTGCTTCACGAATTTCAGCTTGTTTCTTGGCCAACGCTTCGCGTTTTTTGGCTTCAGCTTCAGCCTCTTTCGCTTTCTTTTCCATTTCGGCCAATTTCTTTTCCAGTTCAGCTTTCTTGGCAGCATCGGCTGCTTTCTTAGCTTCTGCCTGGCGTTTCTTCAATTCGGCACGATGCGCAGCCGCTTCAGCAGCAGCGCGTTTGGATTTGTCCGCATCTGTCGCTCGTAAAGCACGGCCAATCAGGTCCAAAGCTTCCTCTTCTTCGTCACTAATTTTGTCTGCTTTTTTGAGCATATTTTCGCCAGCAGCACCAGCAATCGCGTCCGCTGCCCCTGTCAAAAACTCATTGAAAGCGTCAAGCCCTTTCGACCCACCTTTAGCTTCAACAACAGTAGAAATTTGTTCCAATGTTTCGCCAACTTTTTCCAATGGTGTTTTGGGATCAACTTCGTGTTTGCCATCTTGTGCTGCTAGAACATCCCGGACAACGCCATCACTAGATTTGTAACCTTCGAGATACGCCGTCAAAGCTTTTGCTTCGCGTCGTTTTTCAACCATGCCCATACGACCTTCAGCTGCCGTAATTGCAGTTTGTACCCAATATGGGGAATCTTTGAGCAATTTCCATTCAAATGCACTGAAATCAGATTTTTTAGCCAACTTTATAACTCCTTTGTTGTTACAACTTTTGTTACTAAAAATGAGTTTTACTTATTTTTTGTAAGGTACTCATTTGGACACCGCTCTTTGCCGTGGGTCACAATATGACGGGCAAAGCGAAAAACAAGTTAAAATATTTTGACTTGGGAATGAGCATATGCTAGGATGTCATGCAAGTTTGGAGAAAGATATGATTATTGTACAACAAACTTTTCAAAACGCTATGGATATGTGCAGGCTGCCGCAGCCGGTGAAGCGAGGCTTACCGGCATGGGTCGCTGGCGCACGCGCATAGCAAACACCCCGGCAGCTATCCCCACCGTCAGCCTCACGCTGGCGGTTTTTTGTTTACCTATCCCATACAAAAAACCACCAATTTAAACCAATTAAGAAAATTGGGCACGGATGATACGGATTGAACAGATTTTTTTCTTTTCTCTCTATCCGTCAAATCCGTCAAATCCGTGTCTCAACCACAAAGGAAAACAATCATGACAACACATATTCTCGTAGCTGTGGCGTGGACGTATGCAAACGGCCGTTTACACCTAGGCCACGCCGCTGGATCACTTATACCAGCCGATATTTTTGCACGTTATCACCGATTGCAGGGGAATCAGGTTTTGATGGTGTCTGGTTCTGATACACACGGCACACCCATCACGGTTGCGGCTGACCAGGAAGGCATTTCGCCTCGCGCCTTGTTTGAACGTTACCATCAAGGCTTTTTAGAATCCCAGTTGGCTTTGGGCATCAGCTTCGACCTGTTCACACACACCGACACAGAAAACCATCATCGTGTGTCACAAGATGTATTTCGCAAATTATATGATAAAGGCTATATCGTGCCGCGTACTCAAAAAATGCTGTACTCCGAAACAGAGCAGCGATTTTTAGCGGACCGGTATGTGGAAGGCACTTGCCCCAACTGCGGCTTTGCGGAGGCGCGGGGCGACCAGTGTGACCAATGTGGGCATTTGCACAACAGCGTGGAGTTGATTGCACCGCGCAGCAAAATAGACGGCTCACAGCCGGTGGTGCGCAAAACGACGCATCTCTTTTTTGATTTGCCAGCGTTTAGCGAGCGGCTTTTAGCTCATTTGGATGCACATGAACATCATTGGCGCAGTAATCCGCTCAATTTTACGCGTGGGTTTATTGAAAATGGGTTGCAGGAACGGCCGTTTACCCGCGACCTCAACTGGGGCATCGACGTGCCGGTTCCTGGTTGGGAGGACAAAAAGCTGTACATCTGGGCCGAAAACATCGTCGGCTATTTGTCGGCAACCATTGAATGGGCCAAGAATATGGGTCAACCAGAAGCGTGGAAAGCGTGGTGGTACAACCCAGATGCCCGCAGCTATTACTTCCTGGGCAAAGACAATATTCCATTCCACACTATCTTCTGGCCTGCGGAACTATTGGGAGTGGAAAGGCTGTATGAGGATGACGAATCGAAACGGCTCAATTTGCCCTACGATGTACCTGCCAATCAATTTTTAACGCTGGAAAAGGGCAAAATCAGCACCAGCCGCAACTGGGCAGTGTGGTTGACAGATATGCTGGCCGCGTATGATCCCGATTCTATTCGGTTTTATTTAACGGCCGTACTGCCCGAAACAACCGATTCCGACTTCACCTGGGCCGACTTTGTGCAGCGCAACAACAGCGAACTGGTTGCCACCTGGGGCAATCTGGTCAATCGTGTGCTCAAATTTGCCTACAAACATTGGGATGGGTGTGTGCCCACACCTGGACCACTGCGCCCTATCGACAAAGAGTTGCTAGCATCTGTAGACGGCGCATTTGAACAGGTAGGCAATCTGTTAGATGCTGTCAAACTGCGTCAGGCACTCAACGAGGCGTTAGCGACTGCCCGCGCTGTCAATGCCTATTTGGAAAATGCGCCCTGGTTTGGCGCGGTGAAAACGGATAAGCAAGCAGCGGCTACTACGGTATTCACGGCATTACGAGCTATCGATTCTATCAAAGTGCTGTTGGCTCCCTTTTTGCCGTTCAGCAGCGAGCAACTGCATCACCAGTTAGGCTACACGCAACCACTTTTGGGTGAGCAATGTCTAACTACCTTTCATGAGGCAGCGCGTTCACACAATGCATTGGTTTATGATGGCACAGGGGCCGTTGGGCGATGGGAACCGAGTCGGTTGCAGAGTGGGCAGGGGTTGAAACGGCCGTTTCCCCTCTTCAAAAAACTCGACAAATCAATCATCGAGCGAGAACATAACAAGTTGTTTCAGACAACCTAAAATATAAAAGTTCGCAAAAAAAAGCTGACAGGTCTCGAAAAACCTGTCAGCTCTGAATATCAGGCGGTGGCTTCGGCAGTTTGCCGCGTACGCCTTTGCTTTTTCTTTCCTCTAAAACGCCTCGTCAATTTGAGGACGCCGAGTGTAATCAGTCCCGGAATCCCCATCATGAAGACTTGCTTCATGATAGGCATGACCAGCATGACTCCTGAGGACATCTCACGTCCTTCCTCTTCACCAACAGATGCACCTTCTTCTGCACTAAACCCTTCTTCTACCACACCCGTTTCGGTGCGGAGGCCTTCTGCCCATTCTGTATTTGAGAGTGGCAATGCGAGTGCCACAACAACTAAACCTGCAAGAAGAATAATGGCTACTTGTTTAACAATATTCATGATTAGTCACCTCCATTTGCGGTTGCAACATTGACAGCCGCTTTCTTTGGCAAAACATATCGTTTAAATGCATTCACAATCCACGTCCAGTGCATAGCAATATGCACACCTGTCATCACGATAAAGAGGTTGGCAGATAAATCATGCATAGAGGACCAGAACGGGTCAATCGCCATTGCAATGCCTAATGCTGGCAGCGCTTCTTCGGAAATCAAGATGCCTGATAACGATACCAACACGATTGAAATAAAGATAAGCAAGTTCAAAATGTAGTTAAAACGGGTTTCGCCCGGAATTTTACTAAAAATCTTTTTGGTCACATTGACAATCCATTTCCAATGGAGAACCAGATGTGCCATAATCGGGACCGCAAAGGCGATGCTCAGCCATTCGTGAATGGCCATTCCCGTTGTTTTTGGTGCAGCCACCAGCAAAACCAGTAGAAAAATGCCGAGGTCAACCAAAAAGTTGATTTGTGTTTTACTTAATTTTTTCTGTTTTGTATTCATCAAAAGATCCTTACTTAATCAGTGCTGTAGATTTTCAATTTTTATTAACGATTCAGGTGCAGCCTGAGTCTGTCGAAGGCGGAACCGTTCTACAACTGGCTCAGACCCCAACGAGGTGTATCGTTACAATTTGTTTTTGTTAACTGAATTAAGGATAGTCTGACAATCTGGAGAGATTGTGGAGAAAATATTTAGATTTTCTTTAATTTGGACAAATGTAACTTTTGAATTCCTCTTGACAAGATAATTTTCTAGCGGCACTATAACCGCCATGAAACATATCAATCTTTCATCAATTCCCGCCCAAGGCGTCTCGCATAATCCTGAAATTCAAAAACGCGTTATGCTCCAAAATGGCTTTTTGCCTCATTTGACAACCTTTGCACAGGCTACGTTTGCACCGAACCAGCAAACCACCTTGCACAGTCATGCGGATATGGCTGAGGTATTTTTTGTTGAGTCTGGTGAAGGCATTATTTTGGTTGAGGGTGTGGAACGGCCGTTAACACCGGGAACTTGTGTTGCTATTGAAGCAGGTGAACAACATCAATTAACAAATAATGGAAAAACTCCGTTAGTTCTCACATATTTTGGAATAGAAGTCTCTTAAAATTCCCCGGAAACTACTTACCAGGCCATTGTCCCTCATGAAAGTTTCCGGGGAAATTGGGAAAAAGGAAGCAATCATGTTTACACATGTGGTTTTGTTTAAGTTGAAGGATAGTGGGGATTTGGAAACGGCCGTTTCCACCCTCCTCACACTAAAAAACAACGTACCCACCCTCAAATTAATCGAAGTTGGCACCGACGTGATTCACTCAGAGCGATCCTACGACATTGCGCTAATTACGCGGTTTGATGATTTGGATGGCTACAAAGTGTATGCGAAACACCCAAATCATTTGCCAGTATTGGACTATATGCGCTCGGTTGTGGAAACGGCCGTTGCCGTGGATTTTGAAAGCTGATGATTCACCAATCAATTGATTCAAAACAGCCTAAAGGATGGTTTGTGGGACCTTGGAATTCGGCCGTGCCAACCCCGGTTGGCTATGCGAATGAAGGGATTGACGAACCGCATTTCCACGAGCAGATGTTTGAAGTGTATTTGGTGGCACGGGGATGGAGTACGGCCGTTATTGACAACCAGACCATCACGCTAAAATCTGGCGACATGCTCGTTGTTGAACCAAGTGAGGTCCACACGTTTACAGAAAGCTCAGATGATTACCTGCACTTTGTGATCCACACACCGTTCATTTCTGGAGATAAAACCGTTGTTCAATAATCTAAATCTCGTTTCGCTAGTGTATATTCCATTTATGATCCTCTTCCTAATTGAATTAATATTTATTATTTTATGGGTTCCACCCTATTTTCGAAATGGCATTTCGTTTCCACCTAAAAGCTATCGAATTCCGCTCATGTTTGATTTGGAACCGCATGTGGAAATGTTAGAAAATGCATTGATAAAGGGATCTTTTCGCCCGCCTGTTGTTTTTAAACCATTCAATAAAAATGAGTTTGGTTTTCGAAATAAGTTAACTTCACAGACGCTTTTTTGCGGGATCATTTGCTTAGAATCAAATAACGGCCGTATCAGAGTCGCAGGCAAGCTTCCTATGATGTACCCTTTGCTCATCATGATGGGAATCATACTCGCCATTATTGGAACTCACCTATATATTTTTTCAGGTTATATTTTATTTGGTAGTGTCAGCATTTTCATTCAATGGCGAAATATCATTGCTTTTCAAAAGTTCATTTTCGACACACTCAAAAACGAAGGATTGATTTTGGATGACACATTTGCTACATATTAACACGTTGCTGTTTGATTTAGATGGTACGCTGACTGATCCGAAAGTTGGGATTACGGAGTCGGTAAGGTATGCGATGCGGGAAATGAAACGGCCGTTATCCCCCCAAACCAACCTCGATTGGTGCATCGGCCCACCATTACAAGATAATTTCGCTCGTTTACTCAATACAACCGAGCCAGCACAAATTGACCAGGCCATCACATTTTTTCGTGAGCGATTTAGCACGGTTGGCCTGTATGAAAACGAACTGTATCCCGATATTCCCAATGTACTTACGCAACTGCAAGCCAAAGGGGTTCGTTTATTTGTGGCCACGTCAAAACCACGTGTTTTTGCTGAAAAAATAATTTCCCATTTTGAGCTGGGCACTTTTTTTGAGGTCGTGTATGGCAGCGAATTAAATGGGGATTTGGTCCACAAATCGGACCTGATTCGCCACATTTTGCAGCAAGAGCAGTTAAGCCCCGGCGCAACCATCATGATTGGAGATCGCAAACACGACATTATTGGCGCAAAAGCAAATAATTTACGCGCTGCTGGAGTTTCTTATGGTTATGGTGGAGATCAGGAGCTAAATGATGCAATGGCTGACTGGATTTTTCACGAACCGACTGATATTTTGCAATTGGTTAATATTTAGAAGAGGGTGAGGCAGCTGGGAGATAAGGTATTTTGCTTTGATAAAATAATTCCCAACTGCCTCACCCCTACCGATCACGGATTACGGATTACGGATTACGCCTCTTCTCTCGCCTTTTCCGCTACCTGCACCAGCATGTCATACGGTTGTGCGCCGCTGACGAGAAACTTGTTGTTGTAGACGAGTGCAGGGACGCCGCGCAACCCATAGGCGATTGCTTGTTCAATATCGGCCGTTACTTGATTTTCAAATTGGTCGTCGTTGAGTGCGGCTAGAAATGCGTCTTGGGGTAAGCCGACGGTTTGGGCGATGGTGGTTAAAACGGCCGTTTCCCCAATATCCTGCCCCTCTTGCCAATAAGCTCGAAAAACAGCATCGTGATATGCCTCGCCTTTCCCTTCCGATTCTGCAAATTTAGCCCCAACCAATGCGGGACGACTGTCAATGCCAAACGGACCATTATTTATTTCGAGCTTATAATGCTCTCGTGCCATTGCAATCATTTGTGGACGTGCTGCCAAAATGCGCTCTCGATATTCAGGTGAGATGGGCGGCGCACCAGCCGGTCGCAGCTCATAGGAACGCCAATGAATAGAAACGTGGTGGGATTGTTTTAGCTTCTCCAAACTGGAGGAGACTAGAAAACAGTATGGTCAAACAAAATCGGACCAAACGTCAATATGAACTTGATTCGCCATCGTAACTCCTAGTGTTCCGACCAACAAATATTGCCGGATAACACATCTGGGCGGAACACTTAAACTGAAACCATTTGTGCGCGTTTTATCCGTCAAAAGATGTTGGTTTCAGTACTAGCACCGTAACTTTCTAAAAATGTAGGGCGATTTGATAAATCGCCACTCTGGGCGAATTGCCAATTCACCCTACAAAATCATAAAGTTGAGGTACTAGTAATAATCTGGATCAAATTTCTATTCTCTCTGCGGTCTCCGCGATGAAATGACTTTTTTCAGTAGAGTCAATTGTAGTTGGGAGCAAGGATAACATGAAACGGCCGTTTTCCCTCACCACCCATAATCCATACGCAACTTACTAACAATCCCTTAAATCAACAAAAACCTGGACAAAACTCAGGCTTCATTAATGTAAATTGACGAATATCCATCGTTTTGTCGATTTTTTATTGACAAAACCTGTGCAATATGTTATTCTGTCCACATTGAACGGAAACGAAATAAGGAAACACTTCATGACTTATAAATTTGGAAATCTGGTAGCTCTCAATTTGGCACTGAAAGAACTATGGCGCAATAAAATTCGGTTTTTGCTCGTGAGCGCAGTCATCGCCCTCATCACCCTGCTCGTTCTCTTTCTATCAGGTTTAGGCGAAGGGCTGGCCAACGCCAATAAAGAATATTTGAGCAAAGTAGATGCAGACCTGATTCTGTTCCAAGAAAAAGCGGACCTGACCATTGCTTCTAGCCAAATCGGCCGTTCCTTAATGAACGACATTCAACGTACACCAGGCGTGAAAGAAGCATCCCCCATTGGTTTTAGCAGCGTCTTTGCAGATTACGAAGGTGCAGAAGAAGCAGTCGGCATTTCGCTGCTAGGCATCGAACCAGGCAAGCCAGGCGAAATGGTCGTGATTGAAGGGCGCAGTTACGTTAATTCTCGTGCAAACGAAGCGGTCATCGGGGCCAACGTAGCCACCCAAACGGGCTTGGGTGTGGGTGACACTATCTTCATCGAATCAACACAAGGAACCGTTGACCAGACCTACCCACTGCGAATCGTGGGCATTAGCGAAGGACAGCAGTTCTTTTTTGCACCATCCGTAGCCGTACCATTCCAAACCTGGGACCGCATTCGCCCTAAAGCGAATGCCAGCGGCAATCAAGAACAAACTTTTAATATCGTTGCTGTTCAGTTGGAAGACCCAACAGCATCAATAGCTATGATTGAAACGCTAAGAACACGCATTTCATCACTTGAAGCGGTTGATGTAGTCACAGCCTACGAATCTCAACCAGGATTTAGCGAACAACAAAGCACAGTTAGCACACAACGCGGTTTCACATTGCTCATCGGGATTTTGGTTGTGGGTGGTTTCTTCCAAATTCAAACCTTACAAAAAATTGGTCAAGTTGGGATGCTCAAAGCGCTTGGCGCATCAAACCGCATCGTTTCGATTGCCGCCACTATTCAAGTGATTGCCACCAACATGATCGGGGTTTTCTTGGGCGGGGCGGCCACACTAGGATTAGCACTTGCTTTACCGGCAGGCATTCCCATCACCTTTATCGGCAATCAAATTGTGATTGCACTCATCACTCTGCTGCTCATAGGCCCGCTTGGTGGACTGGTTTCAATTCGCTTACTGCTGCGCGTTGAACCGTTAACAGCACTTGGACTGGCATCTTAATTACTTTTCTCTCCAGGTGCGACGCACTTTGGAAGTGCGACGCACCTACAAAACAAACAAGGGCAAACTCATGAAAACAGTTTTAGCAACTAAACAAGTAACCAAAACCTATCCAGTAGACGATACAACCATCAATGCAGTTGACGAAGTTTCCATCGAAATTAAAGCAGGTGAATCTGTAGCCCTGGTTGGCCCCAGAGGCTCTGGTAAAACAACGATGCTGGCCATGTTGGCCGGATTGCTTAACCCAACTGAAGGGGAAGTGATTATCGATGGACAGGATTTGAGCAAAATGAGTGAAGCTGAACGCACACAGTTCCGCCGCGAAAAAATCGGTTTCACGTTCCAGGCGAACAATTTGGTACCATTCCTGACTGTTTTGGAACATGTGGAACTGATGATGCAGCTAAATGGTAATTATGACAAAGATGCAAAACAAC
>QQUD01001004.1 GCA_008501785.1 Chloroflexota bacterium | reverse complement strand
CACAGAGAGTCAATAGACAGTTTACATCAACCAGAAACCTGAACATCATTGTTCTTATTATCAGAGGGTAGATTATGGGTATATTTCGCAGCAGCAGGAAAAAATCAGAAGTCATGACCATTCAGCAGTGCATCAAAATGATTGTGGCATTTTATAAAAAACATAATGCAAACATTAATGATTTTCGCATACCCCAACAAGAACATGGGTGGTGGATACAGCGGGGTAGTGCGACTGTCTATATCATTATCAATCCCCATGAACACGCTCCCTCAATTCGAATTATGTCGCCGATTCTTTATTTGCCAGAAGATTACATTCTTCCATTTTATCGGCGCTGTTTAGAGCTGAATATGGAGTTGATGAATTGCGCTTTAGGTGCGGCAGAAGATACGGTGAGTGTTGTAACCGAACGACCTATTGCTGGATTAGATCCAGAAGAATTGGAAAGCATGATTGCTTATTTGTCGGGTGTGGCTGACGAAATTGACGATAAGCTGGCTGAAGAATTTAAAGCAAGACTTTTTAAACATGGGTAAAATGACAGAAGAAAATCGACTTGTAAACGATTTGGTAGAATTGATAGGCAAAATGCAGCTGCCTGCATCCCATCGCAGTGATGCAAATACACGTCGCATGTACGAACATGGCCTAGACATCATTAATTCGTATCGAGGACATCCTGATGTGTTTTTACAAGGATTAAATGTGTTTCAACGCACAGGTTCAAGCGCTTATGCATTTGCTGGTATTGCTTTTACGCTGGTGATTGCTTCAACAGATCAAGACTCATATGATGAAAATGGGTTTATGGAAGCGATGAAATGGTTGGAAAAGGCGCAAGAATGGGAACCCGATTCAATAGAGATTAATTTCATAGAAGCTGTCATTTATATCAATTCGGAGCAGTATCAAAATGCCAGACTGGTGCTGGATCATTTAGCGGGACTCAATCCGAACAACTATTATTTGGCTTTGACAGAAATGAATTTTCATAGAAAACGTTTACATAAAAATCAATATTTTGACTGGTTGCAAAAAGCAAACAAATTGGCAAATACGCCTGCTCGACAAGCTAATGTGTTAAATTCTGCTGCTAGCTATTTTTTGCGTGAGGGGAATTATCGGGAATCAATCAAATTTTATCATGAAGTAACCAAACTAGACCCGAATGATGCTTGGGCGTGGCACAATATGAGCTGGATGTTTGTGCGGATGGACAAATATGAAGATGCCCATCTTTGTAATCAAAAGGCGCTTTCTATTATGGATTTTGGTGCCGCACGAAACATTGAATCGCAGATAAAAGAGAAGAAAGGGGGAGGGCTGGGTCGGTTTTTTGGCCGAAAATGATTGTTATGATTCCAAGATTCGCTTCAAATTCGCGTAGTCCTCTTCAATTGATTTGCGTGTCATGCGGTCTAGCGGCGGTTGGAACAACTTGAAGAAACCAGATGCATCGCCTTCGATAACGGCCGTTACCCGCCCTCCACCATCCATTGGCTCCACCATCCGCGTAAACTGAATCGGAAAAGAACCAGCAATCGTTTTTGCCTTTACCACGGACGGAAGAAACCACGGACGAAGAGTTCAGAAGGAGTTTGATTTTTGTGACGCTAGCAGCTTGTCGGAGAAAGAATTTTTGGACGCAGATTTTCATGATTAACGCAGATTTATTGACGTTTTAGGACAAAATCCTCTTCTTATCAGCGTTTATCTGCGAAGCTACCGCAGGTAGCAATCTGCGTCCAATTTCTCCTATCTTGACTTCTCCGACAGCCTGCTAGGCGTGGTTAAATTCGGCCGAATTCTCGTGCTAATTGTGCGACGGAAAGATAGATGAAGGTGGGACGGCCGTTTACATCCGTAAATGGATCTTGACACTTCTCTAACTGGCGAATGATGTCGGCCATTTCGGTTGCTGTGAGCGTTTGCCCTGCTTTGACAGCCGCCATGCTGCCCAACGTGCCCACCAATGCGTTGTCGTCAAGTGATTTATTTTGCTCCAGTTTTTGCATGAGTGTGACGACGACCTGTGCTGGGTCTAGCAGCACCAGCAATTGGGGGACTGCACGCACCATAAATGCATTGGGACCAAAAGGCTCGATGCGAAAACCGAACCGGGCGAATCGGTCCAGGTTTTGTTCGAGTAAGGGGGCTTGCGAGGCGGAGAGCGTAACGGCCGTTCCCGACGGCAGTGCCTGCTGCGACATCTCTCCTTGCTCAACCTGATGCAACAACTGCTCAAACAGTACCCGCGTATGCGCCGTGTGTTGATCAATCAAAAACAGCCCATCGGGTCCTTCGGTGATGATGTACGCCGCGCCGATTTGCCCAATGACGCGCATGATGGGCAGCTGTGTGCCGCCGACGCGCTCAGTTTGAGGGAGAGCCGTTTCCCCACTATCCGTCGGTGCGGGTGTGCTGTCCCAATCCAGCCCCAGCGCACTTTGTTCTGCGCCGGTATATGCCTGATGGTCCAGGTTTCCTTCCCAACCGGGGTTGTGACCTTCTGCTGACCCCATCGACCACGCCGTCATGCTGCGAATTGGCGCATCATCGACCAGCGTTTGTCGCACGGCTCGTTGTACCGTGCTAAATGGCGTCTTTCCCTGCCGAAAACGCACCTCGGTCTTGGTTGGATGTACATTCACATCCACTAGTTCTGGCGGCAAATCCAAAAAGACAATCCCCAACGGATACCGTCCCGTCGGCAGCAAGGTCTGATATGCTTGAACCACGGCATAGGTGAGGCTGTTATCTTTCACCCAACGGCCGTTTACAAAAAAAGTAATGTGGCTGCGATTGGCCCAATGAACGCTCGGCGGCCCGACGAAACCGGTGACGGCGAGATGTGATGCGTGATGCGTGATGCGTGATGCATCCTCTTCATACTGGCTGACTGCTGACTGCTTCCTGCTGACTGCTTCCTCCCCAATCTCCAGCAACTGCCGTGCAATATCTGGCCCATAAATTGCCAACAGCACATCACGCACAATGCCGGTGCCGCTGGTTTGGAAGGTGATACGGCCGTTATGCGTCAGCCGGAACCGAATCTGCGGATACGCCAGCGCATAGCGCGTGACTATTTCGTCAATCAGTCGTTTGTCGGTGGTCTTGCTTTTTAGGAATTTGAGACGTGCGGGCACGTTGAAAAACAAATTGTCCACGGCAATGACTGTGCCCTGCGGTGCGCCAACGGTATCTTGGCTCATCTTCTTGCCGCCCTCTAGCACCAATCTTGTGCCAGCCGATTCACCCTGCGCACGAGACACCAGCGTCACCTGGCTTACCGAAGAAATGGCGGCCAGCGCCTCTCCCCGAAAACCAAGTGTGCCAATGGCGTTTAAATCCTCGACCGTTTGCAGCTTCGAAGTCGCATGACGTAAAAACGCGGTTTCGATTTCTTCAGCCGAAATCCCACAACCATTATCGGCAATTTGAATGCTCTTGCGTCCGGCATCACGGATATCAATATTTACGGTGGTGGCTCCGGCGTCGATGCTGTTTTCCAACAGCTCTTTAACGACAGAAGACGGCCGTTCCACCACTTCACCGGCGGCAATTTGGGAGGCTAACTGCTCGGATAGGACACGTATCGTCATGGACGATATTGTACCACAGACGCGAGGTTGGGGAGGGGAGGGGGGAAAATAATTAATAGTTGAATTTGTGAATTGGCGAATGATTATTGACCTGTTGCTGCTAACCGCTTCGTTAACAATTCACCAATTCAACAGCGCGCAAATTAATTATTTTCTTCTCTCTTTCTTATTGAATAGCTTGTATATACCGTACGGCTGATGTGGAAACGGCCGTTTTCGCCCCCTCTGCTACCACCGTATCCCACCACGCGCCATAAATGCGGTCAAATGCGAAAGGCGCGACAGTTGCCACCATTCGTTCAACTTCACGAGCCGGCAGCGGAATCAGATTGGGGTAACTGTACATGAAGCTGACGTAGCGCCGGTCTGCGACAACTTGAATAATGTCACCGGTTAGCAAAGCGCCACGACCATCGGCTCCAGCAGGCCAATGCAGCATTGTGCCGCCGTCAAAATGACCGCCGCCACGAATCAGCGTCAGTCCATCCCACAGTGATTTGGTTTCACCTTCCCAAAATTGAATGGTTGGATCGGGTCGCATCACCCATTGGCGGTCGGCGGCGTGCAGGTAGATGGGGGCGTCAAAGGCACGGCTCCATTCAATCATGGATGCGTAGTAGTGTGGATGGGAAATAGCAATGGCGTTGATGCCACCGAGGGTGGAAACGGCCGTAATTGTCTCATCATCCAACAGCGAAATACAGTCCCACAACACGTTCCCCTGCGATGTTTGCACGAGCAGCGCCCGTTCCCCAATGGCAAACCGGGGTTCTGTGCCAATGCCGGTTAAATGGGGTTCAACTGGTTGAATCAGATTGTGATGGGTTTTACGCAAATCATCGAGTGATGTCCACTGCTGACCGTCTTTACCAATGTATTGTCGTTCATCTTCACAAATTGGGCAGTGAGCGGGAGCTGTTTCGGATGCTTGAAATTGAGTGCCACAAGTCTGGCAAATAAAATTGTTCATAATATCCTCCATCAAAGTGAGGCAAGCATATCAAAAAGCAGCAATCATGAACTCGCACAAAAGGCCAAGCTATCACCTGACTTATCGTACAGGTGCATCGCTCATTTTCGCCAAACGGTCGATGTCGTCGGAAAATCGGCTACCTCAATCTGCCAAGGTGTTAGCTGCAACAGCCCTAAATTTGGAGAATCTACCGCTTGGAAAAAGGGTGTTGGATCATATCCCAGCGGTTCAGGTGCTGATGCAATCATATCCCAAATGCGTTGTTTGCTGTCGATATCGTCAATCCATGTTGCCGTACAGTCCACATAAACTGGTTTGGCAAGATCGGCAGTATAGGCCAGCGATACAAAAGAATTATGGGCTAAATGTTTTGCCTTTAGTGTGTTGCGCCCAGTCAAAATCCAACCGGTGGCTCCTTCCCAAATAGGGTGCAAGATGCGTGAACGAGGTCGATTTTTATTGTCTATTGTGGCAACGTTGCACCAGACAACACTGTGTGCCCGCTCAATAAAAACTGATTCAATATCTGCAAAATTGTTTACCCGGATACGCTCCATTTCCACCTCCGTAAAAAATTGAAACCGAAACCAATCTTTGAAAAATTAATTGCTGCCATTTGTCCGCAGGATTGGTATTATACTTGCTGCATTTACTATCAACACCCGCTACAGTATAAATGACGGCACAAGTAGCACTCATCTAAACGGAGGAACCCTCATGAATGAAGTCGAACTGCTGGTTGATGCTAAAGCTATTATTGGCGAAGGTCCCATTTGGGATGATCAACTGCAAAAACTGCTTTGGGTCGATATTATGGGCAAAACCATTTACGTTTATGATCCAGTAGACAGCAGCAATGTTCGTTATGATGTGGGTCAATTTGTGGGCACTATTGTCCCCTGGCGCTCAAATGAAGTGATGCTTGCCGTGCAAGATGGGTTTGCATCATACAACTTTGATACAAAACAGTTAAACCTGATTACGAACCCAGAAGCCGATAAGCCCCAAAATCGGTTCAACGATGGCAAATGTGACCCCGCTGGCCGTTTTTGGGCAGGCACGATGGCTTTAGAAAACCCAACCAATGAAGGGGCGCTCTATTGCATGGGAACTGATTTTTCAGTGCAGAAAAAGTTTGGTGGTGTGGGTATTTCAAATGGCATTGTTTGGAGCCTTGATCATAAAATAATGTACTATATTGATTCTATCGCTCGAAATGTGCGTGCTTATGATTATGACCTTGCCACCGGTGACATTGGCAACGAACGCGTTATTATTGAAGTGCCTGAGGAAATCGGGGTTCCAGATGGGATGGCAATTGACGAAGAGGGTATGTTGTGGATTGCTAAGTTTCACGGTAGTCGAGTAAGCCGTTGGCATCCGCAAACTGGTGAAGTTTTGCAAACGATTTACCTGCCTGCATCATGCATTACGGCCTGCGCGTTTGGCGACAAAAACCTGGATACTTTGTACATTACCAGTGCTGCTTTGGCATCAGGCATTCCCGGTGAACCGTTGGCTGGTGGTTTGTTTGCTATAAAACCGGGTGTGCGTGGTGTTTCAGCGTTTCGTTTTGGTGGGTAGGTGGTTTGGGGGAAACGGCCGTATTCACTAACACGCTTTAGGTTGATGAAGCTATAAAAAACATATAAACACGGACGGGAAAAACACGGACTTAAATAAATTTTCTTTGTCCGTGTTTCCTCCGTCCGTGTTTTAATAAATTTGCTCACAGAGTGCAACCTTTCGTAGTAACTTTTCTAACTCACATCATCCGGTTTTCCCGGCATGAAATCTTCTAAAATCGATTGCCCTACAAATTCACGTAAAATTGAATCGCTGGCAATACTGGTCAACCCTTCATCAGGCATGGGATCGAACCATTGCAAAAAAGCCATCAGGCGATTCGCTTCTGGGCGCTCAGGTGTGCCCGGTTCAACTTGCAACAAGAGCGGCTGTGCCAGCTTCTTCAGCGTTGAAAGCTCATAGACCAACGCTGAATTAAAGAA
Organism: Chloroflexota bacterium; assembly: GCA_008501785.1. Next base: position 3,451 of record QQUD01001004.1, on the reverse strand, counting down.
AACGTCAGCATTGTTTTGGTAAGGGAAGATGTGGCGCTTTTCGCCGCGCCGCACGCTGTTCCAACGACCAATCGTATCGGCAGCAGAGTACCCACGATGGGCGGCGTCTCTCACGATGCGCCGCAGCAAGCGCGTGTCGGTGGTGGGAACACGATTATGTTTGTCGAGATTGAGCTGCGTAAAGGCAGAAATAAAGACCCGGTAGAGCGCATCAGGCTGGATGCCTTCTACAAGTTTTGGATTCAGCCCATGAATCCCCTCGATGATGATCACATGTTCCGACCCAATTTGCAGTGTGTCGCCCCATTCGCGTTCACCAGTGAAAAAATTGTAAATAGGCTGTGTAATGGTTTCGCCATTTAGCAATTTTTGCATTTGTTTGCGAAACAACGGCACATCAACTGCTTCGAGTGTTTCAAAATCAAAGTTACCGTATTCATCTATTGGCGTTTTGGACCGGTTAACGAAATAGTTGTCCATGCCAACGGTGATGGGAAAAATGCCTTTTGCCATGAGTTGAATCGCCAGCCGTTTGCTGAAGGTTGTTTTGCCTGCGGAGGTGGGACCCGAAATGAGGACAATTTTGAGTGAAGGACGCCGTTGGGCAATTTCGGAAGCAATTTCGGTGAGCTGCTGTTGGTGGAATGCTTCAGCAACCAGGATGACTTCGCGGGTACGGCCGTTTCTAATCGCATCGTTCAGCGCCGCCACACGAGACACGCCAATAATATTGAGCCATTTGCTGTACTCTTGAAAGACACGTGCCAGACGTGCTTCATCTTCGAATGGCTGTAACGTTTGCGGTTGATGGCGACGTGGGAATTGCAGAATAAAGCCATTGCTGTATTGGCGCAAATCGAACATGTTGAGGTAGCCCGTGCTGGGAACCATAAACCCGTGGAAATAGTCGCGCACGCCGTTTAGTTCATACAGCGTCAAATAATCTTTACGACGTTTGGCAAACAAATCCGCTTTTTCATCATCGTTGCTTTTACGAAACAGGGTGAGCGCTTCGTCGAGCGGCACTTTGAGCCGTGTAATGGGCAGATTTGCCTGCACCAATTCTTGCATACGGGTACGTAGTTGAGCCAGGTCATCATCAGATATACGGCCGTTGTCCCATTCACAATAATATCCGCCAAACGGCATTGAATGGTGAATGATGAAGCTGCGTCCTGGAAAAATTTCAGCGGCGGCAGCGATCATCAAAAAGCTGAGTGAACGCCGATAAATGCGTGTACCATCTGATACATCTGTGGCAATGGGCACAATATTGGCATCATGTTTTAGCTCAATGGCGAGTTCACGTAGTTTGTCATTGACTAAAGCGGCCACAATACGGCCGTTTGCCTTTGGTTTTGCCATTTCGATAAATGCTTCTACTGTGGTGTCCAGTGGTCCATTAAAAGCCCGTCCGTCTGGAAACCGGGCCTGTACATCATTGCGAAAAGAAGCGGGTGTAATTGTCATTGTATAAACTCCAAGTTGTTTGACATAAAAGCAAAAGGATCGGGGTGTCAACAGTTGCAAAACCCAATGCCTGCTTTTGTGAGTGTCGTTTAGTGTTTCGGATAAAGATAATCGGATAAAAGCTGTATGCTGCGTGGAACGGCCGTTTTCAAAATAGCCTGAATCGAATCCATAGGAACGATATTAAAAACATTTGGTTCCATCCAAGTGGCGTCTTGCAAATTGGCAGCAAATGCCTCAGGTGTCATGTTTAAACGCTCTGCAAAAATAGCGGCTGTTTCCGTTGCTGCACCCGGAACCAGTTGATTTGCCACCAAATCACGCCACTCGATCAGATCGTTTGTTTTACCAAATGGTATCCAATTTTTAGGAGCTGCTGCCGCAAGCAGTTGGCCTGTGGAAGGAGACAATGAATCATATGCTAATTGATCTAAATAAGCCAGCACGGTGAAATGGATAAACCTTCTATGTGGGCGATCTGCTAATGTTTTTGATTTCACAAAGTAGGGAACGAGAATTTCGTTAAACCAGATTAAGTCGAGCAACAAATGTGCCCCATAGGCTGCGATAAATATGGCGTGTTCACGAGTCAGGTTTGTGGTTATTTGTAAATCAGGATATTTTGTCAGCATTTTGCCAAAAGCGTCATCGTCCTCTGCTGGAGGAATGGGGTAAAAATGGCTCTCAATGCGAGGCAAATTGCAGATGATCTGGAAGTCGGGTGCGATGTTGCCGAAGAAGAAAGCGGGCAGGTTTTCACAGAGGTCTGGGTGTAAACGGCCGTTACTTGTGGACCCCTCATCGAGTGCCGTTAAAATCTGCTCGGCAATTTGTAAATGCATAAATGGTGTCGGCATAATGAAGTTAACGGTGCCAGGATGGACAGTAAGAGGGTGCGAACCAACGTGTACTTGCGTGACCACGTAAACGCCCGAGACTGGGCAAGCAAGCCAACATCACACGGGGATTGTGGTTGGCGATTTTGACATCCGTGGTGCCTAAGCGGGTCTGTAATTCTAATTCGAGGGTGGTGGGGGAGGAAACGGCCGTGTTTCCCACATTATTTGGTCCAAGTGGAACAATGAGTGCGACTGGAACAGCGTAACCTTTGACATAATAAGCTTGATTCGATTGATCGATATAGTCAAAAGCAATGTGTTCCCCATAAGTAAATAACCCCGAGACTGGCTGCGTCCCTAAAATTAGCAAATCTTCATTGGTAACATGACCGCGACGCATCTCAATCGCTATCGTCCACTGACTGGCAATATCAGGCGAGGTGCCATTTCGGGCTGCAATCGCCCGACCATAATTGTTGAGCACACTAGCCGCATAATCTTGAGGAACCCGACTATTCACCTGATCCCAGCCACCGCTATAAGCAGCCAATGCCGAAGACAAATCACCACCCGATTGACGGATAATCTCAGATAAAATCGAAACACCCCAACGCAAATTAACTGAAGGTTGGATCAACTGCTCTGTAGAAGGTCGCCATTCTAAACCTGGGCTGGCGGGCATGACACCCATCAATCCCACAGCACCCACCCGACTGACGCCATCTTTACTGCCGTTTGACTCCTCTTTGATCACTGCGGCAATAAAATCAGGATGCAGCCCATATGCTTCAGATAAAATAGCAATTTTAGGTGCCCATTGTTGAATCGTTGGCTCCCATATGGGTGAGATAGCGCTTTGATCCAATACGTCAGGCTGTTTAGCAGCGGGGGACAAGGGGGCAGCCAGCAAGGGATCATTTGATGGCGTCAAGCTTAACACCATCACAATCATGAAAAAGAAAATAGCAAACCGCACAATGTTTTTACCACCTAACTGCATAGTATCCCTAATACATTCTCCCACATTTACTTCACGCTGGAAACCGGATTCTAGCATAGCTAATCCAACCATGTCAATTCGAGATAGGACATGAGATTTGATGAACGGGGCACACCCATCTCCTTTGCTCCAGACAGATGCA
>QQUD01000258.1 GCA_008501785.1 Chloroflexota bacterium | reverse complement strand
TGAAACGGCTACAGGTAAATATCCGGTTGAATCTGTGCTGATGATGCGGCAAATTGGCGAGATCACTGAACAAGAGTTCCCCTATGATAATTTTCATGATCTCCGACAAAAACAGGCATCTCAAACCGAAAGTGTAACGGAAGCAATTAGCTCTGCCAGTTGTGATGTTGCGGAAGCAATTGATGCAAAAGCAATTGTGAGCACGACCATGTCTGGGTACACAGCGCGTCAAATTTCAAGACATCGGCCGCCTATTACTATTTTGGCTGTGACGCCATCACCGGTAACGCGGCGACGATTGGCGTTGATTTGGGGCGTGAACTGTTTGCTCGTTGAAGATTTTTCGACGACAGATGAAATGTTGGAGCAGACGGTGGATGGCTTGCGGTCGTTTGGCCTTGAACGTAATGATAAACTGGTGATTACGGCTGGTATTCCATTTGGTGCATCTGGTCAGACCAACTGGATTCAAGTGCATGAAATGACTTGATCCTGGTTTAATAAAATAAATAAGTTGTCATCGTTTGTTCGTGTTATAATTGGCAGGAATTAAGGACACTGTGCAAACAGGAGCATTGAAAATGACAAGTAGATCGCGATCAAATAGTTTGGGATTAAAAACTGACCTCTGGGAACCACCCCAAATAAAAACGATGGAAGATATTGGGTTGTCTGAAGGCTTCTTGCAAGACTTGGCGTTGAAAATCATGTATTTTCAAGGGCAGATGACCGGGCATGAAATTGCTGAAGAAATGCATCTCCCTTTTGCTAATATTGTTGGCAAGATAATGGAATTTTTAAAACGAGAGCAAATGTGCGAAGTTCGTGGGTCTGGTGGATTAGGTGCTGCCAGTTATCAATACACCATTACAATGAAAGGGTCTGCACGTGCCCGTGAAAAGCTAGAGCGAACAACTTACGTTGGTCCGGCCCCTGTACCCTGGGACAATTATGTTGCGGCGATTAAGCAGCAAGGTGCCCAACGTTTGAAGGTAAATCCGCAACGGATGAAACAATCATTGTCGCATCTTATTTTAGAAGAAAAGGTGTTTTCTAAAATTGGACCTGCGGCAAATTCTGGAAAGTCAATTTTCTTGTATGGTCCTCCTGGAAATGGGAAAACTACCATTGCAGAAAGCATTGGCCGCATGATTTTGGCCAATGATATGTATATTCCCCATGCTGTAGAAATTGATGGTCAAGTTGTCAAGGTGTACGATGAAATCAATCACGTGGCAATACCAGATGTAGAACGAAAATCAGCCACAGGCTCTTTGGGTTCTCGCCGCACAGATGCGAGATGGATTCATATTAAACGCCCCGTTATTATGGTGGGGGGCGAATTGACTCTTGATGGTCTTGAGTTAATTTACGATCCAATCAATAAATTTTATGAAGCTCCCTTCCAGATGAAGGCAAATGGTGGCATGTTTTTGATTGACGACTTTGGTCGGCAGCAGGTACGTCCACGAGACTTGTTGAATCGGTGGATTGTGCCGATGGAAAAACAGATTGATTTTTTGGCTTTGCATACAGGTCGCAAGGTGGAAGTGCCTTTTGAGGTATTGATTGTTTTTTCTACGAATCTACCACCTGGTGATTTGGTTGATGAGGCATTTTTGCGACGTATTCGGCATAAAATTGAAGTTTCTTCACCTACGTTTGAAGGATTCCGCGAGATTTTTAAGCGCATCTGTAAAGCGCGTGGTGTTCCTTATGATGAAAATAGTGTTCGCTATTTGCTGCAAGAATATTATGTAAAACAGAAGCGAAAATTACGCGCCAATCATCCGCGTGATTTGGTCGAACAAATTAAAGATATTGCGGCTTATATGGAAATCGACCCTGTTTTGTCAAAGGATTTACTTGATAGGGCTTCTGAAGCCTATTTTGTGAAACTGTAATAGATTTGCATTTTGGTTGAACTGTTGAGTTTATGCCAACTAAGGGAGTGGCATGGCGATAAAGGTGATTTTAAATCCATACGCTAATCGTTGGGGTGCGAAAGCACGATTGGCTGCGATTGAGTCTGCGTTAACGGCCGTTTCCCTCTCATACAACCTCACCATCACCGAATCACCCAATCAAGGCATAGATGTCGCTTACGAAGCCGCACAGGCAGGTTACGACGCGATTGTTGCGGCTGGGGGTGATGGCACAATCAACGAAGTCATTAACGGCGTATTGCGAGCTGCTGGGGCGAGTCCAACCATCCCATTTGGCATTTTTCCTATCGGAACGGCTAACGATTTTAGTGATTTGATTGGCTTACCGCGTGACTTAGAAGCTTGTGCTAGGCTCTTTGCAGCTGGAAAAACAAAACAAATCGATGTAGGGCAAGTAAACGAAAGATTTTTTATCAATAATTGTGCGATGGCGATGGAGCCTATGGTCACGATTGAAAATATCAAGATGACTCGGTTTTCAGGTACCTTACGCTATGTGGTGGCGCTTGTGAAAGCGCTGATTCGACTAAAAGCGTGGGGGATGAAGATCAAATGGGATGGGGGAGGCTATGAGGGGGCATCTTACTTACTTTCGATTTGCAATGGTCCACGCACCGGTGGGTTTTATATGGCCCCCGACGCGATTTTTGATGATGGGTTGCTTGATTTTGTGTTTGCGCCTGAAGTGCCAAAACGAACGGTGTTCGCGATTTTGCTGCGTTTGTTTAATAAAACGCATATTCATCATCCGGCAGTTACTTACGGCAAAACAACAAGCCTGTCGCTTACAAGTCACCCTGGCACCCCGATTCATGCAGATGGGGAAGTGTTTACGGAGTCGGAAACGGCCGTTACCTGCCACATTCTCCCCGGCAAAGTAACCTTACTCGTTCCGTAATTCTTGATACAGTTTATGCAGATTCGCCTGATGCAAATCAGTAACCAATCCATTTAGCGGGATGCGCGATTTGCCACAGCTTTCAATATCAATTTCACTGAGGCTGTTTTCTGGTTTCCCACCCTCAATTATCTCATTCACGCGACCCTTAATGGTTGATAAATAGTCGAGGTTGCTTTGAATAACAGATGCAACTTCTCCCCGAAGTATGACTTCACCATGACCTTGCACAACCGTATCTGGTTTCATTTCCAACATCATATTCAGCGAATTATTCAAATCGCTAAAACTGCCGTCAAAAAGAGTAGGTACTGGCATCATATTGTCTGAAGCAAATAAAATGCGGTTGTTGGCAACAAAAACTCCGATCAAATCAGGGCTGTGACCTGGCATATGTATCAGCCGTAAATTTTTGCCGCCAAAATTGATCGCCATTTCGCCTTCATCAAAATACAAATCTGGCAAAATAATATTTACATCATCTAATTCTGGGGAATTTGACTTGGCTTCGGCTAACCCTTCCCGCCCCACATTGTCCAACAGCTCCCGGCACATGGCATGGCTCACAATACGTGCTTTAGGAAACAGGCAGCTACCTTGCGTGTGATCCGCATGGTAATGGGTATTAATCACGTAGCGAACCTTATGCCCAAGCCGGTCTTCCAAAAACTCTTTAATTGCCCATGTTTCTTCGGGGAAGTAAAGGGTATCAATTAAGATGACACCCTCTTTGGTGATAATGGCACCAGCCGTTACCTGAGCGTATAGTCTACTCGTGAAAACATAAATGTCATCCGCAATGCGCTCACGAACCATACCTAAGAAATTGTCCTTTTGAAAATGAACCCCGCCATGCCGTGTGAACCTCGTTGTTTGAACCTGCAAATGCAGGTGGGAATTTTTTCGTGAGGATACTGCCTTGCCTTACGGCTACTACATCCCCTCTACGTATTGTAATCCCCTTTTTTAAGGCGTTGGCTCAACATTGAAAGCCCATCACGCACAGAGCAGGGATGAGAAAATACTAACACAGTCCAATTTTGTTGGCAAGTTTAAATTAGTTGTTCTTCCACTGGCAATCCTTCATCAAAAACTTTGCCGTTTGGCATAATGGTATAGTCGAACTTTGCTCCATCTAGATTGGCACCGGTGAAATTTGAGCCAGTTAGCGTAGCCTCTTTAAATTTTGCGCCTTGTAAATTGGCATCTTCAAAGTTGCACGCGGTCAAATTCGCCTGTGTAAAAACAGAGCCTGTTAATTTTGCTTCGGTAAACGTCGCTTCACGCAGCGTCGCTTCAACAAAAAGAGCATCTTTTAAATTTGCTTGATGGAAATTTGTGTGCTGACCGCGTACACCGAATAAATCTGCATTATTCATGGTTGTTTGTTCAAATTTAGTGTCAGTTAGGGAAGCACGTCCTAAATCAGCATGTTCTAAATTGGTTTCCTTAAACTTGGCCTGATCCAGCACCGCTGCTTTTAAACTGACATGGTTAAGGTCTGCATTTGTGACTAATGCATTATTTAACTTAGCCCAGGTTAGGTTAGCATTTTGCAAGTTAACCCCGCTCAAATCTGTTTGCTGCAGATTGGCCAATTCGAAACTTGCATCCATTAAGTTTGTGCCACTGAGGCTTCCATGATGTAAGTTAGCGCGATATAAACAAATTTGACGTAAATCTAAATCATGTAAATCTATTTTGGATAGATCAAAAACCCATAAGCACAAACTTGGATCAGGTGCAAAGAGCAAATTCATCTTGTATAAAAATTGCACGATTTGACTTTTTTCAGGGCTGTTGGCCTTTTTCAGCATTTCTGAAGTTAAGTCTATTGCTTGTTTTCGAGCGGATGGCTTTGACGTTGGCAATGCCAAATGCTCAATTTGTAATAGGTCGGTTATGCTGTCAAAATATGCTGACAATTCTGATGGGAGTGCTTTAATTACGGTCATTTTTTTCCTCAATAGTGTGTAAATAGTGGATAAATTGTCGTAGGGTTGACTAGCTGCTCAACACCTTAGAAGTAATTGGGAGTGCCAGAGTAAATCGGCTAAAAAAGAATATGAAAGATTTGAAATTGACCCAATCTTGTTCAGAAAAAACTGAATTTTCAAGTTTTTAAAAGTGGGAAATCGGGTTCGAAAATCAAATATCATGATTCATCTACTCTGGTACCCTACAAGTTTTTGCAAACTGGTGGGTGGCTAGTAAGACGGACGACGATGTGATTTTATGAGGAGTTGGGAGCATAAGCAACAAATATTGATAGCTTATGATTGGTGTTAGCACGAGTATTTATAAGTTTAATGCATGAATGAGTTGATGTTTCTCAATGGGAGCTTCTAAGGTTTTTGCACCTATTTCGAGAACGGGGATGGTTAGGCAGTATTTTTTGAATAATTCTCTGTCTTGGGTGATATCTATCTCATGCAACTGAAATGTAAGATGAGGGTGGATTTTTTTCAGGGAAGCAAGATCGTTTTTAACTATCTCGCAGAGGTGGCAGCCATCTTTTGAATACAGTGTTATTTTAATCATGATGCGAGTGAAATGGTTACTGTACCCAAACAAATAGCCAGTATAAGAATTAAAAGATATAAGTTGGAAGAAAGAAATAGACTTCGGGCATGATCTGTTGACGGGTCAATAACCAACTTGATGTTTCGACGTACTAGATCGATTGTGATGAGCAGCACTGGCATGAAATAGACCCAGCCTAGTTCGGGTAATACAACTAAGAGGATGCCGCCAATCGCGGTGGGGACAGTATGTGCCATAATCCACCAGGCCGCTTGTTTAGGTGTAGTGTGGACGGGCAGCATCGGCACATCTGTACGAGCGTAGTCATCTCGATATAAAATGGCTAGGCTCCAAAAATGGAAGGGCGTCCACAGGAAAAGCAGCAGTGATAAAACTAATGCACCTGGATGATTCCAATAACCAGCTGCGGCGCTACCGCTCAAAACAGCGGCGCTGCCAGCAGCACCACCGATGACGATGTTGAGCAAGGTGCGTGGTTTTAGCCAGATGGTGTAGATAAAGACGTAAATGAATGCGCCAAGCAGCAGGAAAAAAGTTAAAGGACGATTGAAGGGGAATACGGCCAGTGATGGAACCAAAATGAGTGCGCTGCCAACGTAGGGGACCCATGCTGGATTGGCGATTTCACCGTTGACTAACGGCCGTTTCTCTGTCCGCCCCATTTTCCCATCAGAATGTCTCTCCCAAAACTGGTTGATAGATGAAGCGCCTGCAGCCGCCATACCCCCAGTGACCCACGTCAGTAGAAAAACGTGCCACCCCGGCCAGCCACCGGCGGCCAAAAAAGCGCCACCTGTTGCGGCCATCAACAACAATGACACCACACGCAGTTTAAACAGAACCACGATTAAATGTATTGTTTCTCGCCAACGATTCTGTTTTTCATGAACCGGGGGTTTCACACCAGTTGTTTTGTGAATTGTCATGTTGCCTCCGAGGGTTATTGGACAAAAATTGTAACAAAGTTCGGAGGTCGATACAAACTGGCTTAACGGCCGTTAAACTTCCCTTCATCAAAGGTGCGACGCACTTCAATCACTTAATTTTGTTGAGATGTGCTTAAAAGTGTGTCGCACCTGGTCTGCTGGAGACAAAAAAAGCCACCAGTTAACTGGTGGCGAATAATTCCGAAGAGAACCTGATTTTACTAAACTTCACTCGTCTGGGCGTTGGATTAATCTTGGTGTTAGATTGAAAATGCTGCGTTGCGATTGCCAATCGACCTCAGATGATTTCTACAATTGATTAGGTTCTCTTGATATTTAGTAAAGCATTAATCTCTTACAATTTATCTGACGAGAAAATTAAAATTAACTTGACATATTTTAACTTGACATAGTCTTTACTCGTGCTAAACTGACTGTAGCATGCAGCGATTGAAACGGTTTGGTCAACAGGTGAGTTTGTTTGTGCGTGCCAGCATTCGCTGGTTATGGGGCTTCGCAGGTCGACTAGGGCAGGCTTTGCGAAAGCTGTTGACCTGGTTTCTCTGGACTCCCCTCGTTTATGCGACAATGCCAATCTGGCTCCCTGTGCAGTGGACCTGGGAAATTATCTCTCCTATATTCCCACGAATTTGGCATTTTGTGGGAAACATGGGCATTGCCTTTCGTAAGCTGTTGGCTTGGGGAATATGGCAGCCTTTTAATCTATTGATACGCCGCCCCGCAATTTGGTTTTTTATGCGGATATTACGGCCGTTTTCCATCACCCTCGCAAAAGTTGTACGGCATATTCTACTCTGGTTTTGGGGAATCCTACGAGCCGTTGTTGGCTGGTTCATGCAAAAAACAGCCCCCCGCCGCCACTTGCTGCGCCGTCGCCTTCGTTCGCGCTGGGTTGTGTTGCAGGCACGTTGGCGGGTACGCTGGAAACGGCCGTCTTATCCCACAAAAGCAGACATAGCCCCCCCCGTCCCCCGCACAACATCTGGAAACCCTCGAATACTCAGGCTGGCAACGGCTTTTGCCACAATTGCGGTGTTACTGGTTGTGGGTTTGATAAGTATGCGAGAGCGACAGGCAGGTGCAGCTTCTGAAAGCACCAATTTTATCGGCGGCCCTGAAATTATTATTCTGACCCCAACCCCGTTGCCACCAACCATTGCTCCAACAAACACTCCCGAAATTATTTTGACCCCCTGGCCTACACCAGACCCAACAACCGGCGGTGGCACGATTGCATTTAGCCAACACCTTGACGGCAATACCGATATTTATATTTTGGCTGTGGGGCAGGCGGATCCGGTACGATTGACAACGCATTCAGCCGTAGATCGGGACCCGGCTTGGAGTCCTGATGGCAGCCAGCTTGCATTTTCTTCTAATCGAGATGGCAATTGGGATGTTTACGTTTATCACATTCCGCGAGGCGAACTGCTGCGGGTAACGGATGCCGTGTCGTTTGATGGCAATCCGACCTGGTCACCTGATGGGAATTGGCTGGCATATGAATCATACCGAAACGACAATTTTGATATTTTTCTGACAAAAATAGATGGTTCAGTGGATCCGCTGCCCTTGACGCGAAACGACTTTTCCAACTACGCGCCCGTTTGGGAATCATCTAACGGCCGTCACATTGCCTTTACCAGCTATCGCAATGGGTCAACTGATATTTTTATTCGTTCGTTGGATGATCCATTGGCAGAACGTGTGGTTAATGTTACTAATTCGCAAGAGCTTAATGAAGGCGAGGCTGTTTTTTCGACAAACGGCCGTTTTCTCGCATATGCCCAACAGCAGGGCGACATCGACATCATCTATGCAGTCCCTTTGAATGATGCATTTGAGCCGGCTGGGTCGGCGCAAAGCTTGGGACAGCAAGGCCATGCACCTGCCTGGTCGCCAGACAATGAATCACTGGTGTCGGTCTATGAACGAAATGGGCGCAGCTATTTGGTGGCTGGGAATGCACAAGCGTGGGGGGTGACACCGCAAGTTTATGTGAGTAACGGCCGTATCAACAGCACCTCGTGGACAGCCGTAAACCTGACGCCCGATATTGCGTCTGGCATGTACGACATCGACCGTGTCGGTGGAGATAAACCATTATTTGTGGAAGCGCGTGCAGACAGTGGTGAATCAAGCGGTACGCTAGCCTTGTTGTACGAAATGCCGGTCAATGCGCCCTCTCCTTACCTGAGTGATCGGGTGGATCAATCATTTGTTTCACTCCGCGCCCGGTTGATTGAGGATGCAGGCTGGGATGTGCTGGGTCGTTTGGATAATATGTTTGAAGCATTGAATGCGGGCGCCTTGCCTGGGCAATCTATGCAGACCTGGAACAAAGCAGGGCGTGCGTTTGACCTTTCCTACCGTGAAGCAATTGGTTTGGACCCACAAATTGAAGTGGTGCGCGAAGATATTGGAACGGAGACATTTTGGCGTATTTATGTGCGTACTGCGGCTCAGGATGGCACACAAGGTGAACCATTGCGTGAGCTGCCGTGGGATTTCCGCGCTCGCACCGGAGGCGATGCACGCTATTTTGACCAGGGCGGTAAGCTGCGTGATGAAATCCCGGCAGGCTATTACATCGATTTCACCGCCATTGCCGCAGATTATGGCTGGACACGCGTCTCATCTGGCCCAAACTGGCGTACGTATTTCCCCGATATTCTGTTTTGGCATTATGAAAATCGCCAGGGACTAAACTGGGAAGATGCGATGCGTGAACTTTATCTTGAAGATGAGTTAGCCTGGCTTTTTGATCAATAATCCCCAATGCGTTCCAAGCCATTTTTTAATCTTCAGTCTTTAGTCTTTAGTCTTTTGTCTTTAGTCCTGGTTTCTGCTTGTATATCTTCGGAGCCGCCGCCAACCTTGGTTCCGTTGGCAAACACGCCGGTAATTGCAGTGCCTGGTGAAGCAGCAGTGGCAAATGAGGAAGGTCAGGTGATGGAGGAAACGGCCGTTGCCATCGCCAGTCTCAATGCTGCTACAGAAACCCCCAGACCGCCAACTCCCGCTGGCGAAGGGGTGCGTCCGCAAGATGCCGAACAATATTGGGTTCCCAACGCAGGACCAGAAGTCCCCGAAGGGGAACGTCCGCCCCCCATGCAAGTGCCGCTCTCGCTCAATCCAGACGATCATTACTGGTTTATTCGGCCTGTGCCGTCAGGGAATCGCAATTATGACCTGGAATGGTATCCGTTTGGAAACGATGTGCTAAATCCCGAAATTGGCTCGTATCGGGTGCATCATGGGATGGATTTCCCAAATGATACCGGAACGCAGATTTTGGCGTTGGGGAGTGGTGAGGTTGTTCATGCAGGTGTGCTGCCCAGCCCGCGCAATGGAGTTAACTATTACGGCAACACGGTTGTGATTCGTCACGATTTTCAGTGGCAAGGTAAAGATGTATACACGCTTTATGCACACACGCTAGAGTTGTTTGTGCAGGTGGGGGAACAAGTTGAGCAAGGACAGCTAATTGCGGGTGTGGGCAGTTCGGGCGAAGTGAGCGGTCCACATGTGCATATTGAGGTGCGGATTGGTAACAATATTTATGCGGATGCACGAAATCCAGCCTTGGGGATGGCTCCGTTTGAGGGGTGGGGGACGATTGCGGGACGATTTGTGGACAAAAACGGCCGTTTCATCACCGGTGCCCCCGTAACTATCAAGCCCGTAAATGTTGATACGCCTGCTCGTCAGCAGACCACTT
>QQUD01000455.1 GCA_008501785.1 Chloroflexota bacterium | reverse complement strand
CAATATTGGAGCGAATGGCTAACGCATTACCCATTTGAGCTAGTGTGAGCGTGGTAAACACCATCGTTTGCCATGGGCCGTTCGGGTCTTGCAGCCAATACACATAGCCAACACCTAACGACACAGTTCCCATCAAGAAGCCAATCCACAAAATGCGCTTGCCCATGCCTCGGCTAAAAATGCTTTCCTTCGGGTGGAATGGTGGCCGTTTCATAATGCCACGTTCGCTGCCTTCAACAGCCAGTGCCAAACCGGGCAACCCGTCCGTCACCAGGTTAATCCACAAAATTTGCAGCGGAACCAATGCCAGCGGCATTCCCAAGAATGGCGAGATCAGCATCACAAACAGCTCGCCCGTGTTACTGGACAAAGTGTATTTAATAAATTTGCGGATGTTGTCAAAGATGGTGCGGCCTTCTTCAACGGCCGAAACAATCGTAGCGAAATTGTCATCTAGCAGCACCATGTCTGCCGCCTCTTTGGACACGTCGGTACCGGTGATACCCATCGCCACGCCAATTTCTGCTTTTTTCAGAGCTGGTGCATCATTCACACCATCCCCAGTCATAGCCACAATATGGCCTTTGTCTTGTAGCGCATCTACAATGTTTAGCTTGTGCTCCGGTGATACGCGAGCATAAACAGAAATATCTTCAACAACCCCTTTCAGGTCATCAGTTTCCATTTTCACCAGTTCATAACCCGTTAAATTCTTGTCGTTATCTGTGATTAGCAGGCTTTTAGCAATGTGTTGGGCAGTTAACGGATGGTCGCCTGTAATCATGATTGGGCGAATGCCTGCCGTTTTGGCCCGCCTAACTGCGTCTTTCACTTCGGCACGCGGCGGGTCAATCATCGCCACCAGTCCCACAAAGACTTCATTGGATTCAACGGCCGTTTCTTCATCAAATTCCGCTGATTCCATCGGACGGAACGCAATACCCAGCACGCGCTGACCCTGCTGAGCTAACCCGGCATTTGCTTCTTCAATGCGCTCTCGCATCTCCGCATCTAACGCCACTACCCCATCACCAACCCATACTTGATTGGTTACATTCAGCAGACTGTCTACCGCCCCCTTTGAAAACGCTACAAATGGCGCATCTCGCCAGGGAGCCGTTGTGTTGGCTCGGTCCACCTCAACCTTGTGAATCGTCGTCATGCGCTTGCGTTCAGAGGTGAATGGAATCTCACCCACACGCGGCCAACGCTGATCGAGGTTCCCTTTATTGAAACCCAATTTAGAAGCAGCCACAACCAGTGCGCCTTCTGTTGGGTCACCAATGGCTCGTTTAGTACCGCGTGGACCTGTTTCTAACACAGCATCATTACACAACGCCGATGCCTTCAACAACAGGCTCAACGCTCGATCCTCAGGTGGGAACTCTGGATCAAGTTCCGGTGCTTCATGTTTAATAATGGCACCTTTTTGATCCACAATCGCTTCGATAGTCTGCGACTTTCCCGCAATGTCTAACACAGTAACGGTCATAACATTTTCGGTCAACGTGCCAGTTTTATCTGAGCAAATAACGTCAACGGAACCCAACGTTTCAACAGCAGGCAGTTTACGAATAAGCGCATTGCGCTTCAACATGCGCTGCGAACCAAGCGCCAATGTGATTGTCACGACAGCTGCTAACCCTTCAGGAATGGCAGCTACGGCCATACTGATCCCAGTTAACAGCAGGAGTTCAACCGTTTCCATGATGGGCGTGTTCGGGTCACGGGTGAAAAATCCTAGCACAATCACAATCAAGATGATGCCAAAAGCTGCCCAGGCTAATTGTTTGCCTAGTTGGTCTAATCGGCGCTGCAAAGGTGTTTGCACTTGTTCAACGTTTTGAATCAGTTCGGCAATGTTGCCGAGTTCGGTTTGCATACCGGTATCGGTGATAACGGCCGTTCCGCGACCATACGTCACCACCGTCCCCATAAACACCATATTCAACCGATCACCGAGCGTCAATTCTTTCTGTCCCATCGACCTGTCAGTTTTCTCAACGGCTTCCGATTCACCAGTGAGCGCAGCTTCTTGCACTTTGAGGTTGATGCATTCGACTAAACGGCCGTCTGCTGGCACCAAATTCCCTGCTTCCAACAAAACCAGGTCACCAGGAACCAGTTCCGTTGATGAAATCTCCTGGATATGCCCATCTCGTCGCACTCTAACCGTAGGTACGGCCAGTTTTTTCAGCGCGGCAATGGCTTGCTCTGCACGATACTCTTGCGAAAAACCTAATGCCGCATTCAAGATCACAATCGCCATAATCACGATGACATCATTGGTTTCACCCAACAATGCTGATACGACAGCGGCGATGATCAAAATGACCACCATAATTTCTTTTAGCTGATCCCATAAAATCAGCCAGGGGTTTTTGGTTCCCTTATCGATTAATTCATTACGGCCGTATTTTTCCAGCCTATTTTTTGCTTCATCATTGCTTAATCCACTATCGGGACCCGTTTGTAGCTGTTTAAGAACATCAGTTGATTCTTGCTGATACCACAATTGCATGGTAAACACTCTCCGAATAATATTCGTGTCAAAATCGCAGCTTGCAGAGCATCCACAAACTTCTCAAGCCGAAACCGGCAGCCGAAACCGACAGTTGAAACCAATAGGTTTCTAGCGATTTACACGGAAAAGTTGGCAAATTTGTGACTTTAGTCTCTTCTACCTTATGTCACTCATAAAGTTGAAAGTATATCACAACCAACGCAAATGAGTGGAATATGTGTAGTCATTTAGAGATGCGTCTCAGTTCGTTATAATCTCATCCACAAGGTGCGACGCACTTAAGAAAGTGCGTCGCACTTGATATTTATTTCGGAGGCAAGAACAAAATCATGAGTGGCAGCTACATCCCAGAACGAGCCATGTTAATTTACGCACATCCAGACGACATTGAATTTGGATCGGCTGGAACGGCCGCTTTGTGGGCCAGACACGGCTGCGAAGTTACTTACGTCGTTTTAACAGACGGCAATATCGGCAGTCACGATCCAGATATGACCGCCGAACGATTGGCAGAAATCCGGCGATCTGAGCAATCAGCAGCAGCCGATGTGGCAGGCGCACGCTGCATTTTTATGGGCGAACCGGATGGGTGCCTGCAACCAACACTTGAACTACGTAAAAAATTGGTGCGTCTGATTCGCAAACACAAGCCAAATGTAGTCATGTGTGGTGATCCCACATTCTTTTACACAGATGGCTATGTCAACCATCCTGACCACCGCAATGCGGGTCAGGCAGCACTAGAAGCTGTTTTTCCAGCTGCAGACTCGCCGCTCATTTTTCCAGAATTAGTAGATGAAGGGTTTGCACCGTACAAAGTTAACTATGTATACATTGGCTTTGGCAGCAAAGACCCCAATATTTTTATTGACATTTCGGAAACGATTGACACAAAAATTGAAGCATTACGCCAGCACAAAAGCCAGCTAAAAGATTGGGACCCAACCGAACGTGTAAAAGGCTGGGCATCTGAAAATGGCAAAAAAGTAGGCTTCAAATATGCGGAAGCGTTTTATCGCATCACGTTGAAACCTGTTGAAGAGAACAAAGAATAAATGACAAAACAGGTGCATTACACTTTCTTAAGTGCGCTGCACCTCGTTCATTCAGGTGCATTACACTTTCTTAAGTGCGCTGCACCTCGTTCGTCGTTACAAGTGCAATGCACCCAAGAAGGTGCAATGCACTTTCCGGTGTTAGACCAATTGACCTTTGTAGGCCTGAACCATTGGGTCCGTATCCCCAAGCAAAGCAAACAACCCACGCATAATGCCATCGGCCTCAGCCGCATTGTTTTGTCGTGCTACCAGAAGGTTGTACATGGCTGTGCCGTAATCACGGCGGCGAATGGCATCGGAAACTTGGCGCAGTTGGCTGTCGTTGATGCGGCCTTGTTCGGCATTGTTCATGAAGTGGGCGAGCGGTTGTAGTTGTTTCGCGGTTGGATCGGTGAGTCCGTTGAGTTGGGTGTGGGCAGAACGGCCGTTTCCAGCCAACAAATACTTCTTCGCCTGCTCCAGTCGCGCTTGCGTATCACCACTCACCGGCTCTGGCGCTGCTTTTGGCTGCGATTTACCCGTTGCTTTGGGCAGCCTTTGAATAAATTGCCGTACATTTGGCTCTGGCTGTGCGCCGACGAATTCATCAACAACACGGCCGTTTACAAACGCTTTCACCGCCGGAATGCCGCGCACACCAAACTGCATCGACAACTGCTGATTGTGATCAGAATTCACTTTTGCCAGTGCAAAGTTACTGCCTTGTTCGTTCGCCAAACGCTCAAGCACCGGCCCCAACATGCGGCACGGACCACACCAGGGTGCCCAAAAGTCTACCAACACCGGTTTTTTGTAGGAGCGTTGAATCACATCTTGCTGAAAAGTTGCTTGCTCTACATTCATTACATTTGCTGTGTTTGCCATAATCTTATCACCTGTTTTTTTAGCATGTCAGCCGGTCAGCTTGTCAGCATTTCAGCTTGGAGCGGAAACGGCCGTTTAGCCAAAATAGTACGTCGCAAACATTAGCGTTGCATCAACACAGGGCATATTTTTACACAACGCTTACACTTCTCATTGTTTGACCAGGCAACATCTTCACGTAATAATGGCAGCGCTTTAATCATTGTCAATTTGGAGGTCAACATGCCACTTAATTTCGATTTTCCACTTGAGGAACTTTACACTTATCAGGGTATCAACCCACGTCCAGCAAACTTTGATGACTTTTGGGAACGTGGTTTAGCTGAAATGCAGGCCATTGATCCCCAGGTTGAACTGGTTCCGGCCGATTTTCAAGTCGATTTTGCAGAATGTTTCCATCTCTATTTCACCGGCGTTGGCGGGGCACGGGTCCATGCAAAATTGATTCGCCCCAAAAACAAACCAGAGCCACATCCCGCCGTTCTCATGTTTCATGGCTACTCAATGTATTCAGGTGACTGGCAAGATAAACTCGGTTATGCAGCGGCAGGCGTAACCGTCGCAGCTCTCGACTGTCGTGGGCAAGGCGGCTTATCAGAGGACCCCGGTGGCACAACTGGCTGGACCTTGAACGGGCATATCGTGCGTGGACTTGACGATGCACCCGAAAAGCTCGCCTTTCGCCAAATTTTTCTAGACACAGCACAGCTAGCTCGCATCGTCATGGCAATGCCAGATGTAGATGAAAATCGCGTAGGCGCAATGGGTGGCAGCCAGGGTGGTGCATTGACATTAGTTTGTGCGGCTTTGGAGCCACGCATCAAACGTGCGGCCCCTGTTTATCCATTTTTATGTGATTATCAGCGCGTTTGGGAGATGAGCTTAGATGTCGATGCATATGGTGAATTACGCTCATACTTTCGACGTTTTGATCCACGTCATGAACAAGAGTCCGAGATTTTCACAAAGCTAGGGTATATTGACGTACAACATTTATGCCCACGCATTCAGGCTGAGGTGATGATGAGTGTGGGGCTGCAAGACGAAATTTGCCCACCATCGAGCCAATTTGCTGCGTACAACAAAATTAAATCCCCAAAATCGTTTGAACTGTACCCAGACTTTGCACATGAAGATTTAGCCGGACATCAAGACCGCATTTTTCAATTTATGATGGGTCTGTAAACGATAAAGGATTGCAATTACCCAAAATACATCATGTGAATTTACAAATTGCCATACGAGGTTGTGGTACAATTGCGCGGATATTTTTAAAATGAGGAAATGGATGCAGTGGAAATTACACCTGGATGATGATGTCCAGTGGGATTTGGATTTTGATACCGAACAATTGGAGGCAGAGGAGCCAAACGGCCGTGTTATCATTCATAATGATGACGTAACCCCGATGGATTTTGTGGTTTCGGTATTGACACGCATCTTCGAATTGACCTTTCCCGAAGCTGAAGTTGTAATGCTCACAGCTCACATCAAGGGAATTGCCTACGTTATCACCCTTCCTATGCCAGAGGCAAAAAAGCGCGTTGGAAAAGCGCATTTCGCCGCCAGCCTGGAAGGGTATCCACTGCATTTTACAATTGAACCAGAATAGTAGGAAGTAAGAGGTAAGAAGTAAAAGGTAAGAGGTATGAAGAAGAGTTGAACTTCATACCTCATACCCCATACCTCTTACCTTTTATCTCAACTTCAAGCTAGGAGCTAAAAAGATGGACTTCTTAATGGATGGAGCCGGTCCAGTTGGGCAGG
This sequence comes from Chloroflexota bacterium, assembly GCA_008501785.1. The sequence goes on along the minus strand of QQUD01000455.1, from coordinate 3,863 downwards.
CAATTATTGAACGTGATTTAGATGTACTCTCCCCCTCTTATACACGAGAGTATGCGCTAGTGGTAGACCGTGCCCAGGGTGCAGAATTGTGGGATGTGGATGGCAAACGCTATATTGATTTTATGGCAGGCATTGCAGTGATGAATGTGGGGCACCGGCATCCGAAGGTAGAAACGGCCGTTAAAGACCAAATCGAAAAGTTCTGGCACGTCTGCCTCTCCGACTTCTTCTACCCTGAAGCCGTTGAGCTAGCCGAAAAGCTTGAAACGACTGCTCCCTTTTCCAAAAAAGCACGTGTCTACTTTGGCAATTCCGGTACAGAAGCGATTGAAGCGGCCATTAAACTAGCCATGTATAAAACAGGTCGCAAAAAGTTCATTGGCTTTATCGGTGGATTTCATGGACGCACGCTTGGCTCACTTTCCTTTACTGCCAGCAAGTCTGTACAGCGTGCTCGTTACGCATCAGGCGTTGAAGTTATTCATATGCCCTACCCTAATGCCTATCGCCCCATATTAAATATGCAAGATGGCGAAAGTTATGGGGATACCGTCATCAATTATTTGGAAAACGTTGTTTTCGAAAATTTAGTTTCACCACAAGATGTAGCAGGTATTTTGGTCGAACCGATTCAAGGTGAAGGTGGTTATATTGTGCCAGCACCTAACTTCTTCCCACGCCTACGCGAAATTTGTGATAAACACGGCATTTTGATGATCGCAGATGAAATTCAAAGTGGTGTCGGTCGCACCGGCAAATGGTGGGCAATTGAGCATGAAGGTGTGGAGCCAGACATTGTTTGTTTTGCCAAAGGCGTAGGCAGCGGCATGCCCATTGGTGGCATTTTGGCCCCAGAAGATATTATGATGTGGACACCAGGCGCTCACGGCAGTACGTATGGCGGCAACCCGGTAGCGGCCGTTTCTGCACTCGCAACACTGAACGTCATTGACGATGAAAATGTAATGGAGCAGGCAACTGAGACTGGTAATTACATCATGGATGCATTGGCTGAAATTCAAGCACGCCATGCAACTATCGGCGAGGTACGCGGTCGTGGTTTGATGATTGGCATCGAATTTGTCAAAAATCAGCAAACCAAAGAACCTGCGGTTGATTTACGCAATCACATCATTCAATATGCGTTTGAGCATGGGGTATTGTTCATTCCGTGTGGCACAAACGCCATTCGCATGACACCGCCGCTCAATATCACCCGTAATCTGGTTGATGATGCGCTGGCGATGTTTGAAGAAGCGTTGACAGACGCTGAAAAACGTTATTTAAAATAGTGGTGTTTATCAAAGATTGCGCTGATTTCGCCGATTTTTTCTTTTATCTGCGTAATCTGCGTCATCTTTGATAGTTTGATTGTTTCTTAACAACTTTATTTATTTATGAGGCATTGGGCAAATTATGAAATCTAAAATCCAAGCGCTCAAAACGAAAATCCTGCATGGTGTTTCACCAGCGATGGCGACACCAGTCTTAGCAGATGGGGTGACGGTGAATACGGCTGTTATTCCCCAACTTGTTCAATTTTTGATAGATGCCGGGGCCAAAGGTCTGTTTGTAGCGGGAACGACAGGTGAAGGCATTTTGTTTGATGTGCAGCAGCGGATACGGTTGGCAGAGGCAGCGGTGTTAGCGATGAACGGCCGTTTACCTGTCATCTTGCATGTGGGCGCGAATCGGATGGATACGGCCGTTGCGCTGACTCGTCATGCTGCTGAGCTTGGCGTTGATGGCATTGCGGCCGTTACGCCTTATTATTATGGTGTTCATGATGATGCCCTTGTCAATTACTACCGCACGGTTAGCGAAGCTGCGCCAGAAATACCCTTGCTACTTTATGACATTAAACATATGGCTGTAAATGGCATTGCACCAACGCTAATTCCAAAATTAATTGACGCCGTGCCCACTCTAGCTGGCATCAAATCTAGCTTATCAGATGCGCAGCTCATTCGTCAGCAAATCGCTGCATTTGCCGACTCACATATTGTGTTGGTTGGTAATGAAGCAATCGCAATGAGTTCGCTGGCAATGGGGGCGCATGGCATGATTAGTGGGTTGAGTACGGCCGTCCCAGAGCCTTTCGTTGCTTTGACAAAAGCGGTTGGTGAAGGCGATCTGGAAACAGCACGAAAATGGCACAAAACCATCAACCAATTGCTCAGAAAATTACCAGATGGGGCACGGATTGGCGCAATTAAGGCGATTTTGACGGAGCGAGGGATTGGGGTGGGAACGGCCGTTCCACCACGCCCCATGCCCACCCAACCTGTTTGGCCTACACTAAAAAATATCTTAGAACAACACACCGTATAAAACTCATGAAACTCATCTTATTCGACATCGACGGCACATTAATTCGCAGTCACGGAGCAGGGCGCGAAACCCTTCGTGAATCGCTGCAAGAAATATTTGGCACCACAGGTCCTATCGACACTTATCAAATGAGCGGCAAACTCGACACCCGCATCGTGACAGACCTGCTTATGGCAGCCGGAGTTGACCAATTCCAAATACAAGCCAAATTACCCGATGTTTTCCAACGCATGTCAGAAAAAGGGCTTGTTATCTTTTGGGAAAAAGGCATGGACGCCTGTCCTGGCGTTGATAATCTCTTAAAATCGTTGAAAGCACATGAAAACTTATTTATTTTAGGCTTATTAACCGGAAATGCATCAAAAACGGCTCCTCTCAAATTATCTGCAGCAGGTATTGCACCATCCCAGTTTACGGTTGGTGCTTACGGATCAGATGCCTTGGATCGAAATGAGTTACCAGCCATTGCTATGGAACGCGCATCCGCATTGACGGGGCACACATTCAATGGTAACAATACAGTGATTATTGGTGACACACCGGCTGATATTTTATGTGCGAGGGCTGGAAAGGCAACGGCCGTTGCTGTTGCCAGCGGGTGGCATGCATCATCAACACTTGCTAAATACCAACCCGATCACTTACTTGAGAATCTTACTGATACAAACCATGTACTCAATATTTTATTAGAAGAATAAATTAAAAAATTGCTGGTCCGTGTTCTATTGACATACAGAGGGGTTTTATAAACGTGGTGCATCACCACGGACGGAAAGCTAATAGCTGTTAGCTGTTAGCCATTTTCAAAGGAGGGGATATGACTTCTAAAACAAAAAAAGTGGCAAATTTGCATCTAAAAACAGATGGTCCAACAGAGCTTTCATTTGATGATTTAAATACCTGGGTAATTTGGCAATTCCCTCAACCCATTGCAGAAGCAACATTATGTGGCGCTGTAAAACCACCTATCGCCGAACACACCTGGTATGCTGCAACCATTCAATATCGACTAAAACAAGTTCAAGTATTTGGACACTTAAAAGAAACGTTTGAAACGCCAGAAATTGCCGCAGAACACATACAATCCACCCAAAATGGATCAAAAAAGGATTAGAGAGTAAAGATTTTCCAACCTCTAATCTCTAATCCTTAAATCAACTAAATAACTGTACCATCTGGAATAATCGCATTCTTCGGCACAATAATAATACCATCACGTGAAACCCAATTCCCCCCTTCAGCATCTGGCCGATTTGGAATACTGCGAATCGTTACATTGCGACCAATGCGTGCATTCTTATCTATTATTGCCCCTTCAATCACCGATCCTGATCCAACGCCAATATCTGGGCGTGACTTTCTCAAACTCTCGTTTTTCATATCATCAGGTTCATAATAATCGGCTCCCATTACAACTGATGATGTGATGCTAACATCTGGTCCAACAATACTGCGTAATCCAACTACAGAATTGCGAATGGTGGCATCATGAATGCGGCAGCCATCTGTTAACAATACATTGTGCAAGTGAG
>QQUD01000060.1 GCA_008501785.1 Chloroflexota bacterium | reverse complement strand
ACGCCGAGGAGATGGCGACAACATTAGCCCCCGTGCTGGAAATCCCTCGCTACGACATTTTAAACAAACTGGAATCAGGCAATTCATTCGAAATGCTGTCGGGTCGCGTCTCATCAGATGTTGCAGATTATTTATTCACACTAGATTTTGACGGTTTAAACATCAACCCCTTACCACGCCGCTTTTATCCGCAAGAAGATTTACTATGCCACACCCTTGGCTATGTCGATTTTGACGGCTACGGTGGTTCTGGTGTTGAAGGCTACTACCAAAACGAACTGGCTGGTGAAGCGGCCAGCGCACGCATCAACATTTCACCGCTAACTATTCAAGAAAGCGTTATCGCTCGTGAAGGGGGCGATCTGATGCTGACGATTGACCGCTCCGTGCAATATTTAGTTGAAACCCATTTGCAACGCGCCCTGCGCGAACACGGCGCAGTTGGTGGCACCATTATCGTCATGGACCCACGCACCGGTGCTATTATTGCGATGGCCAGCGATCCTTGTTACTCACCATACACCTTCTACGAAACCGAAGATGAATCGCTGCTGCTCAATCCCGCCGTCAGTTTGCAATACGAACCTGGATCCGTGATGAAGCTAATCACAATGGCTGCCGCGCTCGATTCTGGCGTTGCTACTACCCAATCGACCTACTACGACAGCGGCATTCTCGAAGTAGGTGGACACAAAACCTATAATTGGGACCGCAGCGCCCCAGGCGAAACCGACATGACCACCCTGCTCTCTCGCTCATTAAATGTGGGCGCAGCAACATTGGCACTCTGGATGGGTCCTGACATGTTTTACGATTATTTCCAGGAATTTGGATTTGGGCGTCCACTCGGTATTGATGTGATGTCGGAAGCGGGTGGACAGCTTCCGCTACCCGGCAGTTCATACTGGACTGAATCATTTATGGCCACCACAGCCTATGGGCAAAGTATTGCCACCACACCTCTACAAATGGTCAATGCGGTTGCGGCTCTGGCAAACGAAGGCCAACTGATGCAGCCCTACGTCGTTCAAGAAATCCACACCGACGGAGAAATATTCACCCATCAACCCACCGTAATTGGACGCCCCATTAGCAAAGAAACGGCTGAACAAGTGACGACGATGGCGATAACGGCTGTTGCCCGCGAAGTCGCCGAAGCACAGGTTCCCGGTTACACCATTGCTGGCAAAACCGGCACTGCCCAAATCGCCGAAAATGGCATCTACCTGCCCGACGACATCATCGGTTCATTTATTGGCTGGCTGCCCGCCGATGACCCAGAAATTATTGTCTTAGTAAAGTTAGACCGGCCCACCAGCGCTCTTTGGGGTTCACAAACCGCTGCGCCTGTCTTTGCCACGCTTACTGAAGAACTTGTTGTCATGCTGGACATACCACCGGACAACGTGCGGTTAAGAGCAGACATTTTGGCCGCAAGACAAGAAGAGTAAAACGTAATCCGTAATCCGTGAACCGGACGGATTACAGAATACAGAACACGAAAAACTATGCTTACATTAGCGCATTTTTTAATAACGTTAACTGAATACATAGCAAGTGGAAAAGAGCCGAAGCTTTCGACTGTTGTGATGGATAGTCGAGAAGTCAAAAAAGGCAGTCTATTTGTGGCGGTTGCTGGTGAGCGCGTAGACGGGCATGACTTTGTGGAGAGTGCGTTTGCGAATGGGGCAGTGGCGGCGTTGGTCGAACGGCCGTTTCCCAACACTACCACCATTGATCTACGGACGAACAATCAACAGTCAACAATCAACAGTCAACAATTAACCAGTCAGTCTCCTATCTGCTTGGTCGTTGACGATGCGGTTACTGCTTTGCAACAAGCCGCAGCAGCATGGTGTGCCAAATTTGATACGACCATTATTGGCATTACCGGCAGCGTCGGCAAAACTTCGACCAAAGAGTTGGCCCATTCGGTGATGTCTACCCGGTACAACACCTTTAAATCTGAAGGGAACCGGAACAGTGTTTTAGGGCTGCCATTGACGATTTTTGGATTACGGCCGTTTCACCAATACGCCATTCTCGAAATGGCGATGTACACACAGGGCGAAATTGCGCGATTGGCAAACCTATTCCCACCCAAGATTGGCGTCGTCACGCTCATTGGTGCGGTCCACATGGAACGGGCGGGCAGCATGGAAGCGATTGTGGCCGCGAAACAAGAACTGGTGGAAGCACTGCCTGCTGATGGTGTTGCGATTCTCAACGAAGATGATGAGCGCGTGATGAGCATGGCCGAACATACCGAGGCCCGCATTTTCACCTACGGCCTCGACCAAACGGCCGATTTGTGGGCAGACAACATTCAATCAAGAGGGCTAGACGGGATGAGCTTCGCGCTTCATCATCAAAACGAAGCGATCAATTTGCAAGTGCCTCTGCTAGGTCGCCACAGCGTCCACACATCGCTCCGTGCTGCGGCTGTGGGATTGACGACAGGCCTGTCTTGGGAAGAAATTGCCTTTGGGTTGCGCCAAAATCAGGCACAGTTAAGATTGGTTACGGTTTCTGGACCGAAGGAGTCAATCATTATTGACGATACGTACAACGCCAATCCCGAATCGACAATGGCCGCGTTGAACTTGCTGGACGACATGCAGGGGCGTCGCATCGCGGTCTTGGGTGACATGTTAGAGTTGGGACACGTCGAAGAAGCATCGCACCGACTGATTGGCCGCCGCGCCGCAGATGTGGCACACATCATCATCACAGCTGGCAAACGCGCCCGCTGGATTGCCGAGGAAGCACAGGCGATTGGCATGCGAAAGGATCGAATTTTTATGGCAGACGATGCGAAAACGGCCGTTCCCATCCTAACCGATCTGATTCAGCCAAAAGATGTCATTTTGGTTAAAGGATCGTTGGGTATGCGTATGGATCAAATTATCAATGCAATAGGAAAGTACGATTAATGGCTTTAGCATTAACCATTGGCGGCGTCACCTTTCTCATGGCAGTCATTTGGGGCAGCCCTCTGATCGAATTGATGCGCCGCTTTAACTTAGGCAAAAACATCCGCATCGACGGACCACAAACCCACATGAAAAAGATGGGCACACCCGCAATGGGTGGTTTGTTAATCGTTATTTGGACCGTCGCCATCAGCATTTTGGTCAACATTGTCCAGCTCGTACAGGCCACAGAAATTGCTGAAAGTGTAATAATTCCGCTCGGGGTAATGGTCGCTTATTCCATCCTGGGTGGCATCGACGACTATCAAGGATTTCGGCTGCGTCCTGGTGAAGGAATGCGTGCTAGAGTAAAAATTTGGTATCAACTTGGCATTGCACTGATTGCGGCTGTGGTTATTTATTTTGGCGTAAATGGCAGTCAGGGACTCATGGCCATTCCCACTGTTCCAATACTGCTCAACATCGGCATTTTCTATATTCCCCTAGCCGTGATCATCATTGCCGGCACAGCCAATGCCGTAAATATTACCGACGGATTGGACGGGCTGGCAGGGGTAATCAGCGCAACGGCTTTTGCCGCCTACGGCATCATCGCATTCATGCAAGATCAGCAATATTTAGTTGGGTTTTGTTTCATTGTGGTTGGCTCTTGTTTTGCCTTTTTATGGTTTAATGCCAAACCGGCTCAAATGTTTATGGGTGATGTCGGCTCACAAGCCTTAGGTGGCGCACTCGGCGTTGTAGCGTTAATGACCAACCAATGGCTCATTTTGCCCGTCATCGCCATTGTGCCATTTGCCACACTGCTGTCAACCACATTGCAAGTGCTTTACTTCAAAGCCACTGGTGGCAAACGGTTATTCAAAATGGCCCCCCTCCACCACCACTTCGAACTAATTGGCTGGAGTGAAACGCAAATTGTACAGCGCTGGTGGCTGGTTGGCCTGATGGCCGCGATGGTAGGGATTGCATTGGCGCTTATTTAGTCGAGTAGTCGAGTAGTCGAATAGTCAGATAGTCAAGACTACCGGACTAACGACTACCGGACTAACGACTACCGGACTATGGACTATTTCACTGGCAAAAACATCGTCATTCTCGGAATGGCGCGGCAGGGAACGGCATTGGCCCGATTTGCTGCAGAGGTGGGCGCGACTGTAACGGTTTCTGATTTGCGCTCACCGGAAAAATTAAAAAAAACGCTCGACGAGCTGAGCGACTTGAATATCAAAATTGTATTGGGAGAACATCCGATGAGTTTACTGGATAAAGCAGATGTATTGGCAATAAGTGGCGGCGTCCCCGCAGACGCGCCCTTTGTCAATGCGGCCCGTTCACAGAACATTGCCATCACCAACGACTCACAGGAGTTTATCAAGCGGACGCCAACGGCCGTTATTGGCATCACCGGTTCCGCAGGCAAAACCACCACCACCGCCCTCACTGGCGTCATCAGCCAGATCGCCGGACGGCGCACATGGGTAGGTGGCAATATTGGTAAACCATTGATCGCTGATTTACATAAAATGGCAGTTGATGATGTGGTCGTGCAGGAACTTTCCAGCTTTCAGCTAGAAATCTGGGATCATAGCCCACAAATAGCCGCTGTTTTAAACATTACCCCTAACCATCTGGACAGGCACAAGACAATGAAGTCGTACATCAACGCCAAGGCCAATATTTTACGGCATCAGCCAAGTGACGGAACGGCCGTTCTCTGTGCCGACGACCCCGGTTCATTGGCCTTACAATCCATGGTCAATGGACGCGTCCGCCTTTTCAGTCTAGAAAAGGATATTAAAGATGGCGCAGTCGTGTACAACAATCAGGTGTGGTTAAGGAATGGACAGGAAACGGCCGTTTGTCACCTCGACGACATCCAACTACGCGGCCAACACAACCTGCTCAACGTCCTCGCCGCTGTTACCCTCGCCGATTCTGTTGGCATTCCTACCGACGCGATGGCTGAAGCGATTCGCACATTCAAAGGCGTTGAGCACCGGCTGGAACTGGTGCTTAAACGCAACGGCGTGCAGTGGATCAACGACTCCATCGCCACCGCCCCCGAACGCGCCCTGGCCGCTCTGCACTCGTTCAACGAGCCAATTGTGCTGCTAGCCGGTGGGCAAGACAAGGATATGCAATGGGATGGTTGGGCCACCCAAGTCGGACAACGCTGCAAACAAATTGTCCTTTTTGGAGAACTGGCAGAGATGCTAGAGAATAAATTAACAAACTCAAACCTGACAAATTTTGCACGCGTCAACAGCATGGAAGAAGCGGTGGAAATGGCGGCGCAAACGGCCGTTTCCGGTGACATCGTTCTCCTCTCACCCGGCGGCACCAGCTTCGATGCCTTTAACGACTTTGCCGAACGAGGCGCATTGTTTAGAGAATTAGTGAATCAATTATAGGAGAAGGTATATCGGTGTATTCGTATATTGGTGTACATGCACCAAATACACCAATACACCATTACACTAATACACAACTTATGGCTACAGTAAACATTGTGCGCAAAAAAACCAATCGAGTTCAGACAGGGATTAAGTTCCGGTTTGATTATTGGATGTTGCTGGCAGTTGGCGGGTTGATTGTCATTGGCATGTTGATGGTATACAGCACAACCTTCGATTATGGTCTGGTGCTGAAAGATGAGGCCACTTACTATTTCGAACGCCAATTTTGGGCATTAGGCCTGGGTCTGCTGGCGATGACAATCATCATGCAGTTTGATTATCACTTTTTCCGCCGCTTTTCCCTACTCATTATGGCGATCACGTTAATCGGACTATTGGTAGTCTTGTTTTTGGGGCAGGATATTTTAGGCGCACAGCGCGGCTTTTTTGAAGGCTCCTATCAACCTTCTGAAGTCGCCAAATTAGCCACCATTTTGTACATCAGTCACTGGCTATCATCCAAAGGAGAGCGGATTAAACGCTTGAGTTATGGCCTCATTCCTTTCTCAATCATCGTTGGTACGGTTTGTGCATTAATTGTGCGCCAACCTGACCTCAGCACTGCTGGGCTAATTGCGATGGTCAGCTTTACAGTCTTTTTTGTAGCGGGAGCCGATTGGCGACAGTTTGCGATTGCGGGTACTGCGGCAGGTGGCATCTTTTTGTTTTTGATTACGGCACTACCCCACGCAGCAGCACGCGTTGATGCCTATACGGCCGCTTTGCGCGACCCCAATCAGGCAAGCTGGCATGTGCAGCAATCCCTGATCGCGCTGGGACGCGGCGGGTTGACGGGGGTGGGTCTGGGCGAAAGTACCCAGAAATTTGGCCCCCTACCTTTTGCCCACACAGATGGTGTATTTGCCATTCTGGGTGAAGAGATGGGCTTGCTGGGTGGCATGTTGGTGATTGGCCTGTTTGCTATGTTGATGTGGCGCGGCTTTTTAGCAGCAAAAAACGCGCGAGACACCTATGGGTCGCTGCTGGCAGTAGGCATCACTTGCTGGATTGGTTATCAAACATTGATTAATATTGCGGTGATAACGGCCGTTATCCCTTTCACCGGCATCCCCCTTCCATTTTTAAGCTACGGTGGCTCATCACTGCTCCTGTCACTAGCAGCAATGGGCATTTTACTAAATGTGTCTCGTGATGCGGCAATGACAAAACGACCACAGCCCACACGACGACCAAGCCCTAATCAGGGCAGCCCACCACACGGCAGACCGGTGCGCGAAACACCAGTAAGGAGTAGACCAAGAAGGTCCTAAACTATCTGGAGTGGAGGCTTTAGCCGGAACGGTTCCAGCTGAAGCCTCCACTCCAAAACAGGAAACGTTTTACGAAGATTATGCGTGTATTGATTGTTGCAGGCGGCACTGGTGGAGGCATCTACCCCGCCCTTTCCGCCGCCACCGAATTGCAAAACATGGGCCTTGCAGCCAACGACATCCGCTGGATTGGCACCGCAGGCGAAATGGAAGAAAAGCTGGTTCCCCGCGCCGGGTTGCAGCTAGAAACCATTGCTGGTGGTGGCATGGTGGGCGTCGCACCTCACGTCATGCTCAAAAATGGCGCGAAACTGCTTGCCAGCCTGTCCAAATCATCACGCATCATCCGCGAGTTTCAGCCAGATGTAATGTTCATGACAGGCGGCTACATGGCCGCACCCGTCACGTTGGCTTGCCGCTGGCACAAAGTTCCCATTTGCATTTATCTGCCAGATGTGGAACCGGGCAAGTCCATTCGTTTTTCGGTGCGCTTTGCAGACAAGATTGCCGCCACTACCAGCGGCTCGAAACAGTTTGTGCCAGAAGAAAAGATGGTCGTCACCGGCTACCCGGTACGCCCTGAAATTCGGGCGGCGTGTAACCTGAGTAAAGAAGAGGCGTTGGCACAATTTGACTTGACAAACGAACGACCCACATTGTTCGTTTTTGGCGGCAGTCGTGGTGCATTGGCAATTAACGATGCGTTAATGGGCATATTACCCGAACTGCTTCAAACTTTGCAGGTGATACACATTAGCGGCACATTCACCTGGCCTAAAGTCGAAACCAATCTGGCAAATATTCCAGAAGCGCTGCGCCGCTACTACCGCGCCTACCCGTATCTACACGAAGAAATGGGAGCCGGATTCCGAGCCGCCGATTTGGTCTTAGCCAGAGCCGGAGCCAGCATGTTGGGTGAAAGCCCCGCATTTGGACTACCATCGATTATGGTCCCGCTCACCTTTGCATGGCGTTATCAAAAAGTCAACGCTGACTATCTGAGCGATCACGGCGCGGCCATCCAACTAACCGACGAGCAGCTACCAAACATAATGCTGCCCACCATTTTAGACCTGTTCAACAACAAAGAACGGCTTAACAAGATGCAAACAGCAGCAAAAGCATTAGATCTTCCCAACGGCGCGTTAAATCTGGCACAACTCATCGTTGACACAGCAGAAGGAGCGAAGCAGTGATTAGTCTAGGCACAACGTTCTGGATTTTGGTTGCTTTTTTTGGGCTAATTGGTGCCCTACGTGGCTGGACCAAAGAAGTGATTGCCACATCTGGTCTCATTCTTTCATTATTTGCGCTGAACCAGTTTGGTACATTGTTGTTTGGTATGTTGGGCAGTGGTGGCGATGCAGCCGCAGAAGCTGTTTCGCCTGAGAGGCGGCAATTCTATATTTTAGCAGCGATTCATTTGGCGTTTGCCTTTTTCAGTTATCAAGGGCCGGTTGTGGCAGGACGCCGAATTGGCGAACGACTGCGGGTACGCGATAACTTCCAAAATATTCTGCTCGGATTCATCGTTGGCAGCATGAATGGCTATCTAATTATCGGTTCTTTATGGTCATTTTTAGAATACCGCCTTATTGCCGCAACTGAATGGAAACGCCTGGACCCAGGCATCCCTTATCCATTTGATGTCGCAACCATTATCCGCCCTGCTCTGGACACTGATTTGTATGAATTGTTGGGCAATATGCCAGTTCCAATTTTAGCTCCCTGGCTGCCTTACTTAGTGGTTATCGTATTTCTGTTTGTGATAGTAGTGTTGATATAACATGAATGACAAAGAATTCACACTTGAATCGAATATGCATATTCACCTGATCGGCATTGGCGGATCGGGCATTTCGGCAATTGCGCGGGTGCTGCTGGGGCATGGCTACACGGTGTCAGGTTCTGACGCGCAGGGCAATGAAATTACCAATGCGCTCCAAACAGAAGGTGTGACGATTTTTGAAGGTCACGCAGCCGCACAAATCAAAGGAGCCGATTTGGTAGTTATTTCATCAGCCATTCCAGTCGATAATCCTGAAGTGGTTGCGGCAAAAGATGCGGACATTCCAGTGTTAAAGCGGTCTGACTTTTTAGGCCACTTAATGACGAATACGATTGGCATTGCGGTGGCTGGTTCGCATGGAAAAACGACCACGACTGGCATGGTGGCCCAAATTTTGATTGGCGGTGAGTTGGACCCAACGGTGATTGTGGGTGGTGTGCTGCCTTCGTTGGGCACAAACGGCCGTTTTGGCCAAGGCGACTACTTCATCATCGAAGCCGACGAATACGACAACATGTTCCTCGGATTGCGCCCCGAAGTGGCCGTGATTACCAGCCTAGAACACGATCATCCAGATATTTTTGACACCTACGAATCGTACCGTGCCGCGTTTAGCAAATTTGTAAAACTACTGCCAGATGGTGGCCGCTTAATTGCTTGTTACGAGGATGACGGTGTGCGGGACATGTTGAAAAATCTCAACCGGCCCGAGCTAGAAATCACCACCTACGGCATAGCCAAAGACGAAGGCAACCAAAACGATGCCCCCGACTATCAGGCACTCGATTTACGTCCAAATAATCTGGGCGGCCTCGACTTTTTAGTCGAAACCGAAGGGCAAGTGATCGGGCTGGCCCGCTTGCGTGTTCCTGGCGAACACAATGTGCTCAATGCGTTGGCCGCCATTATTGTTGGGCAAGATGTGGGCATTGATTTTATCGCGATTCAAAAGTCACTGGCTGAATTTGGCGGCATTGGTCGTCGTTTTCAGGTGATTGGTGAAGCGGGTGGCGTGACGGTTATTGATGACTACGCGCATCACCCGACCGAAATTAAGGCGACGCTATCGGCCGCACGGCAGCGGTATCCAGGGCGGCGCATTTGGGCCGTGTGGCAGCCGCACACGTACAGCCGTACGAAGCTGCTGCAAGATCAATTTGTACAGAGCTTCAACCAAGCAGACCGTGTGGTGGCTCTTGATATTTACCGCAGCCGGGAAACAGATACGTTGGGGATGAACACGGCCGTTATTATCGACGCCATGAAGCACCCCAACGCCATCCACGTGCCCAAACGAAAAGACGCTGCCGCCTATATTTTGGACCGCATTCATCCCGATGATGTGATACTCACGCTGGGCGCTGGCAACGGCAATATGGTCGGCCAATGGGTTTTAGAAGGGCTGCAAGAGCGATTGGATGCATCAGGTAGTGGAAATGTGTCCTCAAGCCCGAATTGATTGTCTAATGTAGGACAAGACAGTGTCTTGTCCTGGTGTATCACACCTTGAGCAAAACAGCGTTTTGCCCTACGAAACGAGGAGTTGATGAACTTACAAACAACCATCAGACTGTCCACCATATCACAGTTCCACGAGCAGTTCGGGGACAAGTTACAGGTACAAGTTTC
>QQUD01000849.1 GCA_008501785.1 Chloroflexota bacterium | reverse complement strand
AATTCAGCCGCCAGTTTATGGTGCTCGATGATTTCATATCGAATCGGGATGAATTTCTTACCGAGCGGCAGTGGACTTTCTTGGCGGAAGGTGAAGAGGGTGAAGAGGAGTAAAACGGCCGTTCCCGCCCACGCCACTTTTTTGTCACGATCTCGCAGCCAGACAGCGATTGCCGCAAACATGAAAGGAATCAATGAGGTTGGATACCAGGAGTCTAAGCTGTGCATGGTTGGATTGCTGCTCAAAAGCATCAAAAATAACAGTGGCAAAATGAGGGCAATCCATGTGGGGGCCAAGAAAGGCAGAATTATCCCCACCGGCAAAAACACGCGCCACAGGGCTTGTAAACTTTCGGCATCAAAAGCGCGTTGAAACGCAATGAAGGGCTGGCGCAAAATATTGCCGAGGATTTCTGGCAATGTTGTGCCCCATGTCGCAAAATAGTTAAATCCTCGATAAACCTGCCCTGCACTTTCAACTTTTACTGCACGCGGGTCTACCAGGGGATTGATCACAAAAATGACCATGCCTGCCCACGCAATGCCTAACGCAACGAAGGCGCTGCCCCAGCGCCAATCTCGTTCTATCGCTATCAGGTAAATGCCGACCATAACCACGATGAGGGCCACGTTTTCTTTGCACAGTAAGGCGAGGAAGAAGCCAACGGCCGTTACCCAGCGTCGTTTTTCAGCCAATCCGTACAGCCCGATTGCTAAAAATGGCACGGCAAAGGTGATACGGCGCAATTCGAGCAAAGCAACAGTGTGCAAAACTGGATTGAGGTAGAAGGCGAGTAGAAACCAGGGAGCAATTGCGGCGTGTTTCTTAGTGACGATTTTGTACAAAAATAGGCCAGCAACCGCAAAACCAATGGTCTGTACGAGTGAATAGACGCGCGGATCGTTCCAGATGAACTGGAGAGGAACGAGGAGCAGGAAGATGGGGGAGAAGTGCCCGCTTAAAACGGTGCGCTCTTCGATGGTGGAATACATGAAACGGCCGTTTACCGTATTCCAAAACGCCTGCAAAAAGCGGTCCAAATCAGATGAACGTGTGTCGAAGGTTGCGTATTGTCGGGAGATGAGGGTGAAGATAACGGCCGTGAACACCACCGCCATGCCATAAGCACCCCACCGCTGCCACCAGCGAACCCATTTGGCCTGTCCTAAAGATTGCATTGCGAGATTATATCAAAAGAGTTGTGAGAACAATAAAAAGCTCACGGTTCGACATCTACCTTTGAATGTCGAACCAAGATCCGTTTTCGCACAAACGAATTCTAAACCGCAGCAATAAGGGATATTTCCACTAACAGTGCAGAACGAGCCATTTTTGCTTCTACGCATGCGCGTGCTGGCGCATGCCCTTCAGGCACCCACGCATCCCAGACTGCATTCATTGCTTGAAAATCCGCCATATTTTTAAGGTAAATGGTTGCCGATAATAGCTGGGTTTTATTACTGCCTACACTTTCGAGCAGCGCATCAAGTTTTTCTAAAGTCGTGCGGGTTTGTCCTGTGATGTCTGCATCATAATCTTTGGCCACCTGACCACAGAAATAGACTGTTCCATTGTGGATAACGGCACGGCTCATGCGTTGGCTTGTTTCTAATCGTTTAATGCTCATAGTGACTTGTTTCTCCTGAAATATTGGAAATGATGTTTGAGTATAGCAGATTGTTTGGGGAAGGAAACGGCCGTTCTGCGTATGAGGTGATGTCGATGTCGCGGGCGCAGGTGATGTTGGAGGAGTTGTTTACGATGGAGAATTTGAAGACGCCGTGTTTTGATTTGGGAATGGATTATGAGAAGCTGGGGTGTGACAATAAGGAGGAGTTGACGCGGGAGTTGGTGGGTGCGTGTAGCAGGCGACAGCCGAGTGGGGGCGTGACCGGTGGAGGCGGGGTAGAGGAATTGTCAATTGCTAATGTGGGAGGAGAAACGGTCTGGAGACCGAGGAAGGGGAGCGGCGCGGTCTAAGACCGGCCACAGCTAGTGAAAATTTGAAATATGAATAATCTAATAACTCGCCATTCTATAGCCAAACATATCTCAACCATTTTGATATGTATTTATCTGCTTAATGAAAGCGGTTAATCTAATTTCGGAATCTCCTAGTCCTGATTCAAATGACTAATTACTAGATAAGTCCCCCCAACACCGCCAGAAGAAACCGTCCCAATTATTGTCATTTTTTTAGTTTTCCGAACAATTCGTTCGGAGCGCATAACTGCAACCAGCAAATCAGATTCAGTCAACAACCCATTTTCAAGTGCGTTTGTTACGTTGCCAGGAACAATTCTACTTCTATTTTTTACTAGGCTAAGAGCATCTAGGCCCCTTTCAGTCATATAATAAGCATCACCTAAACTAATTTCTCCAGTTAAGCCAAAATCATCACTATGACATGTCAAAACAAGACACCGAACATTGGCATTAGCACAAGTAGAATGAATGGCTCTAACCGGAACACTTTCTCCATTGGGCAACATTATTAGTCTCTCGGCATTGATACTGTCACTGTGCCCAACAATAATTAACGGATCGGTTCCACTATTTTCCTTAACAAGAGTAAGTAGAAAATCCTCTCCATAATCATCAGATGACAAAACAATAGAATTATCTAATGAGTCAAACAGATTCTTGTATTTTTCCATTTGACGTTGGGAAGTAAAACTATAATCAGCGTTAAATACGTTTTGAAAAGCCTTTTCCTCAGTTGGAATGATCGATACAATCTTGTAATCATTTGATCCTGAGATTCGTTGAACATTTTCATTTAATGCCATGCGTTTTATATATTCACTTTCTTCTAATGGCACCCAATCATCTACCCGATATAAATTGGTTACATATTCATCCATGAAATCTAGATTACGTTTGATATCATCATAATTGTTAAAACTTTCAATTATTGTTCTGTTCAAGATACCCTTAGAACCTGAAGAATGGCTTGAACGACCTACCGATTCCGATAAATCATCAGAGCTTTGAAAAGGCCTTCCAGTATCAAATAAATCGTCTCCCATTCCACTATAGTCAATAACCTCATCACCATAATTGACTATACCAGCCACTTCATCACCATAGCTAGCTATACCAGCCGCTTCATCGCCATAGTTAGCCATGCCAGCTACATCATCAGCATAACGAGCTACACCCACTACATCATCAGCGTAACGAGCTAGATCATCAGCATAACTGGCTACACTCACTACATCATCAGCATAACGAGCTACACCCACTACATCATCGGCATATCTAAATAGATCAGAAACATCTGCTGAACGGGAACACAATCGAATCAGCATAAGTAGAATCAAACCAATCCCAGACGCTTCTTTAAGACCATCACCACCTGGCTCTTTTTGTTTCATCTAAACTTGCTCCCAATACTAAAAGCTAACAATAAATGATTAATTTACTAGGCAAAAATATCTTTAGCTGTGATGCTATCTTGATCGCCAAGCTTGGTTGATGCATTTACCACTTGCGCGGAAACAGCTTCCCGTACGATTGAACGGGCAGCCATACCTGTCATTACTACATTCCATATTCGTAAATCTTGTGATCCTGCGTGAAACGCCCAAGCAATGAAACCTGAAGCAACAAGCATCCCAAGTACCACAACCCAAAATGAAAAGGATTTCATCAATTTGTTGTACTTCTTTTTAGTAAGCTTTCCACGATAATCATATAACTTGAGCAACTCTAAAGCAGCAGCTCCACCAAAACCTAGGATAAATAAAACAGGAAAATCACTAAAGTCCATTGATTACTCCTTATAACCACTTTTATAAATGATAGATTTATTACGTAGCTTAATTTTTGAAAATAATAGAAAACGCTATGTTGAATGCAAACTAGAAAAGAATAAATTTTTTCTTTGTGTAGTTTCCCCTTATTCAGCTATAAGGGATGATTTCATCGAACAATTTAAGAAAACTAGGTGATTACAAAACTGGGAAGAATGTGGCAATCTGGTTTGTGTTTGATTTCGTCAAATATAAATTATTACGTTAACAAAGTTACCAAAGTTACAAATCAATACTTTTATTGTTCATTTCATTATTTATGGTCAGAGAATGAGTCCTTGTGGCACGATGTCTGTAACTTTTGTATTCCAATCTTCATACATGCATGACAATAATCTTTAATGATTAAGAACACAATATTAGTATAAATCTCAAACTCATATATTTTCATGAACAAAACGTTAATTGCTGACATACGGCCGTTTTAGCATTTTGGGAGGGTCTGGAACGGTCTGTGCAACAAAAGGATTCACAAATGTATGACACTGATCTCTGATGATAAAGTAAATCACCTTATAAATTTTGTTCCTATGATGCGGTGATGGCTAGTTTTGCCAGTTGGTTGTAGTAGGGTTGGCATTGGGAGAGTAACGGCCGTAACGCCTCCGGAAACACCTCCGTCTTTGGCTTGTATGGCTGAAAACTGGTTGAACGATGTACGCTATCGTACCAATATTCCGCCCAAATGCCATCCTCGGCGCGGGGGCCTGGGGGCCAACTGAGCATGGATTCCTGGAACGAGATGCCAATCTGTTCACAGAGTTTTGTGAGTACACCGCGCGGATTGAGGAGCGTTTGGCGTGCATCCAAGACCAGCGGGGATTGTCCCAGGAATTGCAAGTAATCGAGAATGACAACATGTTGGGCATAACCAACATCACGCATGGTGGGCTGTGTCACCTGTTTGGCATACGATGGCAGCATATCCACCGGATCTCGCGTCAGAATGACATTGACGGTTTCTTTCATGAATGACCAATCGAGCTGGACAAGGTGATGGCTCATGTGCTTAAAAAACAGCACTGGCGCAGCCTCTGACCCCAGAATGAGATCGGTCACAACTTTATAGCCATCTTTCTCCATATCATCTATCACATCTTCGCCACCTGGATGATAATCGCGGGCGTCGGTCTGCGAAAGGTAATGTGCATACAGCGGCTCATCAAAAACGCACGTGTCACTACGCTGCGCAAATGAATACATCAAAGCCGTAGAAATGTTGCGGGGGCCACTCCACAAACAAATGCGGGTAATTTTTTCTGTCATATTCATAATCCTGAGATTAGGACGCGGAGAAACGCGGAAAAACGCGAAAGGAAAATAATGAAAATCCGCGTCCTTCCGCGTCCTTTCGCGTCCCATTATTAATTCACTTGATTTTTTTCAGCTTGAACTGCTTGGTGAATGGCTTCTTCGTAAAGTTGGTTGAGTTGGCGGGTGATGGGGCCGTAGGTGGTTTGGATGGAACGGCCGTCTACCTTCACCACCGGCGTCAATCCACCAAATGTGCCCGTTACAAAGGCCTCATCGGCTCCGTACACATCAAACAACGAAAAGTTCTTTTGGTAACAAGGGATGCCATGTTTGTGACACACGTCAATGACCTTGCCACGGGTGATGCCATTCATGCAATATTGACCAGTTGAGGTCCATACTTCACCATTTTTGACCATGAAAAAGTTAGTGGCATTACACGTAGAAACAAAGCCATGAATATCGAGCATCAGCGCTTCGTCGGCACCTGCTTCTAAGGCTTGTACCAGCGCCATCACTTCATGCAGCTTGCTGTGACAGTTGAGGCGTGGGTCTAAGTAATCGGGCGAACCGCGTCGAATGGTGCTGGTGAAAAGCGTCACCCCGCGTTCCTTGGTCGATTGGTCTGCCTGCTTGTGTTCGGCAATGATCACCAGATTGGGCCCGCTAATCGTGAGGCGTGGGTCTTGGGAAGGGGTTTTTTTGATGCCTCGCGTTAACATGAAACGCACATGGGCATTATCGTGCATCTCGTTGGCGTGAATGGTTTGCCAGACGGCATTTGTGAGTTCGGCACGGGTCATGCCGATGTCCATACCGACAGTGGCTGCACCCTGCCACAGCCGGTCCAAATGCTCATCGAGAAAGACGAGCACATCATCATGCAGGCGCAGCGCTTCCCAAACACCATCACCCACCAAATAGCCGCTGTCAAACACAGATATTTTTGCTTCGTATCGGGGAAACATTTCGCCATTCACGTAAATCAAGACATTTTCATTACGCGGATCATCAACTGCATTATGCGTTCCGTGAACCATGATTCCTTCCTTCTTCACAACGTTTATTAATCCATTTTAGTTGTCAAATCCAAAGTGAGCAAAAGAAAAACACCCTATTTTTGCTAATTTTCGTTATACTAATGATAGAATATTTCAAAAGTGATTTGGGGAAGCTAAATAGCACATGGAGGCTTTCATGGAATACACGCTAGGTCTTGCGCTCGAAGATTATGTTCCGGTTATTTTGTCTTCAATTGGCATGTGGCTGCTGTCACAAATGATCGCTCAGGTAAATAAAGAGATTGGGCAATTGGCGTTAGTGGGATGGCTGCTCATTTCGTTGGGTGGATTGTCAAAAGCTACATGGAAATTAATCATGTCATTGAGTAATGGCACACAAGATATTGTGATGCTCGACAATTTGCTTTTTATTTTGCTGGGTCCTGGTTTTGTGTTTATGACGTATGCTCTGTGGTGTGCCTATCGAATTGTGACAGAAAAGTCGCGTCCTGGCGTTTGGGTGGTGCCGGTGGGGATAACGGCCGTTTTCACCCTCCCCGCCCTTTTCACAGCTTTCACCCAACCAGACAGCCGCATCTGGTTTTTTATTCTGTTAGCCATGACCACCTTGGGCAATCTGGGGCTGGGCATCCTGTTAATTAGGCAGTTACTTTTTTTGAAACGCCCTTGGATTGCGGTTCTGTTTGGCATCAATCTAGTGACCATTTTTATGCTGAGCGGCATGGCTCGCATCCCTGACCAAACGATTCCTTTACAGTGGACAGAACAAATTGTCAATACGCTTTCACAAGGCGCATTTGCTTTTGCATCCTGGCAGTTGGCAAAGGTGATGGTCCAAACGGCCGTTTCCACCAATATGCGTAAAAGCATGATGGATTGATGGCAAATTAGCAAGCTGCCTACCTTCACATGCAATTTATCCAAGCTCCGGTTACAATTCAATCAATTTTTAAAAGCTGATTGCTGAAAGCTGATTGCTGAAAGCCTTTTAGGGAGCAACATGAAAAGTATCATAATCACCGGTAGTACACGTGGCATTGGATTGGGTCTGGCGGACGCCTTTTTAGCAAAGGGGTGTGCGGTGACGGTTAACGGCCGTTCGCAAACCTCCGTTGACCAAGCCATCGCTGACCTGAGTCAATCGCATGATGCAAACCGCATTGCAGGACAAGCTGCAAGTGTGTCTGTTGAACAGCAGGTGGAAAAGGTGTGGGAAACGGCCGTTTCCCGATTTGGCAAAGTTGACATCTGGATTAATAATGCAGGATTAAATCATAACTTAACCCCACCCTGGCAAGTTCCCATCGACCACATTCAATCCATTGTCGAAACCAATCTAACAGGCTTGATTGTTTGTTCCCACATCGTTGTGCGCAAAATGCAAGACCAGGGATATGGACAACTGTATAGCATGTATGGGGCAGGTTCCAAAGGGCATATTCGGGAAGGCATGAGCATTTATGGCACAACAAAAGCAGGCGTGAAAGCATTTACGGATGCACTCATTGCCGAAACAAAAGAGATGCCCATTCAGGTTGGCTCCATCAGCCCTGGCATGGTCGTCACAGACATGCTTATGAACCCACTACATGCAGATCCCACAAAAGAAGCCGACGCAAAACGCATTTTCAATATACTTGCTGACAAAACAGAAACTGTGACTCCCTGGTTGGCTGAAAAGATTTTAGATAACAAACAGCATGGCGCTGAAATAAAATGGCTGACGACGCCCAAAATCATCTGGCGTTTCGCCACAGCCTCTATCAAAAAGCGTGACCTTTTTACAAATGATTAACAGCGATATTTTTAAACAAGCCATGTCCCAATACGCCGCAGGCGTAACTGTGATTACAACCGTTCATCAAGAAAAGCCCATTGGTATCACCGCTACTTCATTTTCTAGCCTGAGTTTGGACCCACCTTTGGTGATAGTCAATTTGAGCAAGAAATTGTTTACGCATCAGGTGATTTTAGAGAGTGGCATATTTGCCGTCAACATGCTGAAATCGTCGCAAAAAGAGTTGGGGATGCGTTTTGCCGGGATGATTCCAGGCGTAGAGGATAGATTTGAGGGGCTTGATGTGAAAACGGCCGTTACCAACAGTCCAATCCTGACAAACTCCCTTGCCTGGGTCGATTGTCGCGTCTGGGCAACTTATGAAGGAGGCGATCACACTATTTTTGTGGGTGAAGTTGTTGATGTCAATTCATCTAGTGATGGGGTGCCACTTGTTTATAGCAATCGTCAATGGCAGGGAGTCAGCGAATTGGAAGGGAATGAAGAGAATAATTAATTTGGTTCAACATGTGTGGTCGCCCTCGACTGGGCGTTTTATCGTAATGTATCGGTGAATTATGTGGAACGTAGGGGCGTACCCTTGTGGTCGCCCTCGACTGGGCGGGTACAAGACCCGCCCCTACAATTAGCAATTCTCCGCGAAATCCTAAAGAGCCATTTTTTTCTGGGTCTTAGTCAGAAACGGTCTTTTTTCCCACCACGTCCAACAGCGTCCACAAAATCGAAGACCCGTCAGCCGGTGGATTTTGCACCTGATCTATGCGAACACGCAGTTCATATTCATAACCTGGTTCCCAGGTAAACCCAACAATCTCATCATAAAACAGTTCCCATTCACCATCCACGCCTTCTTTCACTAGCAAACATTCTTGCGGACCAACGCCGACGCAATCTACTTTTTCTGATCCCACAAAAACAGTTTTCTCTGCAATAATCGATGGCATTTCAATCGGATCAATCGAAACGAGACGATCTTGTTCAATCGCCATCACCATCGGATTTTCAGACAACATCCTGACATCTTCTTTGCTTAAACCTTCTACCACAAACCCATTGATTATTTCTAAAACGGAGGACAATCGACCTTCTGTAAGGGCAACGAGTTCATCGGCCAACACAACAACCGTTTTGCCGTCAGCTGTTTCACCATCTTCATTAAATAAACCTGGGTTCAACATCACAATATACCGACCCGGCACCGTATTTTCGTTTTCAGGTGATACAACTACCCCATCTGCTGGTTCAATTTCAACAATGGTTTCCTCATCTTGGGTCAATTCATCGACGACTTGATCCACATCATCAGCAAATACAAGATCACCTTCTGCTGTTTCAATCGTTAACACATTGTCATCAATTTTAATGCTCGCAGCATTCATTAACATGCTCAAAAAAGCCATTTCCTGGTCCATGAGACCTTCACACCACATTTCAGTACTGCCTACGCCATCAATGGTTAAGTTGTTACCATCAAGCTGGTAGCTACCAAAATAATTGTTACATCCCGCAGACCCAGACAGTTGTCCATCTGGACTAAATTCAACACTTACATTGGTGTCAGAGATGACAGATTGCCCTGCATAACTTTGTAATATCCAAACCATGTTATGCACAGCTAAATTGGGTTCTTCAGGTTGGGCGGGCGCTTCTGGTTCTTCAGGTTGGGCAGTTGGCGGAACGGCCGTTTCCACTTCCTCCAAAACAGCATCTGCCACATCATCAGCCCCGCCATCATTGCCATCAACGGGCGGCAAAGAATCACCAGTCGTTGGTGTACAGGCTGCCATTACAAGCGTGATCAACGCTGCGAATAAAATGATACTTTTTTTCAATTGTTGTTTAATGCTCATTCGTTCCTCTCAAATAAAACGGGATAACCCGTTATCGTTTTTATTAATCATCATTATCATAACGATAAAGGTATTAGAATGGTTCCCAAAAGCAAAATTTTGGCACATATTGGCACACTTTTTCATAGAATAAGCATTATTCGCTTCACGCTCCAGCCAAGCGAAACAGGAACGGCCGTTACCGTCTCGCCTATCTCTGAGCTGAAGTACGGTCCAATCGGCAACCTGATTGACCGTTTTTTCGTAAAGAAACCATACGAAAAAGGGATGCATGCATTGCTAGCTGGTTTGAAAAAGTTTGTAGAGAACGGCCGTTAACAGGACACAAATCATTTGACGAAAACTCGCCTTCTTTACAAAATTAGGCATGGTTCAAAAATAAA
>QQUD01001088.1 GCA_008501785.1 Chloroflexota bacterium | reverse complement strand
GGGTGTTTGTCATCCCTTTACTGCTTGGTCTATTGTTGTTTGTCTATAGTCCGATAATTTGTGGTTTTTGTTTGGGCCTCTTGTAGGCGCGTAACACTGTCACACCTACTGAATTTGTCGGACTGCAAAATTACCTCGATCTGGTTAGTGATGACCGCTTTATTACATCGCTAAAAACGATTGTCGTATTCTCTATCTTTATTGTCCCCATCACGTTTGCTATCTCACTAGGGCTAGCAATGGTTGTGCATTCAATTGGCAAAGGCAGCGGCGTTTTTCGCACCATCTACTTTATCCCTGTTGCCTGTTCCTATGTGGTTGCATCTCTTGTGTGGCGGATGAGCTTATTCAACGGCTTGCCATCAGGCTTTGCGAACAACATCTTGTGGTTCGTATTTGATGCGAATCCCATTGCGTGGATCAATACAACTGAGCCACCACTGTATTGGGTGGTGTTGGTGACGGTGCGTTTGTGGTTGCAAACTGGTTTCTACATGATCATCTTCTTGGCCGGTCTGCAAGAAATACCACAAACACTTTATGAAGCTGCCACAGTGGACGGTGTCCGCAATGGTTGGCAAAAGTTTCGCTACATCACCTTTCCATTGCTTCGTAACACGTCCATTTCGGTCATGCTGCTGCTATTCATTGAAGCGTTTCAAGCGTTTGATGAGTTTCGCAATATTCTTGGCGGATCGGGGCCAGAAGCAGGAACGGCGATTTTGGCACGTCCACCGCTTGTCTATCTCTACAACATGGCATTTGTCGATCAAAACTATGGGCGTGGCTCGGCTGGCGCGTTTATCATTGCTCTGATGATCATTGCCGTTACGGTGGTGCAGGGGCGTTTGTTTGGATTCGGTCGGAGCGAAGATTAGGGGAAACCTGATGAAAAAAAGCAACTTACAAAAAATTATATTGTACGCCGTCGCTATTCTGATCGCGATTATATACCTCATCCCCTTTTACATCATTGCCCGTAACGCGCTGATGACGAAGGCGGAAGTCGCCGCATTCGACTGGATTCTCTGGCCGGATCAGGCACAATGGGAAAACATCGTCAACCTGTTCAACGACCCCCTGGCACCGATGGCGACAGGTCTCAAAAATTCAGCCCTCATCGCCTTTTTTCAAGTGGCAGGGCAACTGCTGGTCACATCGTTTGCCGCCTATGGCCTAGCGCGCATCAAATATCGCTGGGCTGATCAAGTCTTCTATCTGATCTTGGTCGCACTGATGGTGCCACCGGCTGCCATCTTTGTACAGATGTTCCTCGTCGTTGATCGTCTCGGTTGGATTAGCACCTATCCGGGCTTGATTGTGCCGGGTATTTTCAACGTATTCAACGTCTTTATCTTCCGCCAATTCTTTCTCAACTTCCCTCGTGAATTGGAGGAAGCCGGTAAGGTCGATGGATTGGGTTACTTCGGCATTTTCTGGCGCATTGTTCTCCCCAATTCAACTGGCGTTTTTATCGCGCTCGGCACGATTAGCCTGATTAAATCATGGAATGCGTTTCTTTGGCCGCTTGTCGTTGGACAAAGCAAGTCAACTTGGACAGTACAGGTGGTCCTTTCCACTTTCTTGACCGCACAGACCATCAACTTACCCGCACTATTTATGGGCGCAGCTATCGGCATTTTACCGATGATTCTGATCTTTTTCGTTGTGCAACGTTATCTAGTGCAGGGCGTGAGTACGACTGGCCTCAAAGGTTAGGAATCTGATCCCCCAAATTTGTTCTGTCATTCCCGCGCAGGCGGGAATCTATTCCTCTCATGAAGATGGATGCCTGCCTTCGCAGGCATGACAACTTTTAAATTTTTTATTCTACGTTCCTTCATATCAATCAACGACAAAGAACTACCCCATGAAAAAAAACATACTTCTAATTACCAGCGACCAACAACATTGGCATACATTAGGCCGCAACAACCCGCATATCGATACCCCTAATCTTGACCGACTTGCGGCACAGGGGACGACATTTGAGCGGGCGTACTGTCCCAATCCGACCTGTTCGCCGACTCGGGCATCGATTCTCACGGGGAAATATCCGAGTGAACATGGATGCTATTCGCTTGGCACTAAACTGCCAGAGAGTGAAGAGACGGTTGGCGACCTTTTGATGGAGGCTGGGTATCGTACCGCGCTTATTGGAAAGGCACATTTGCAACCGCTGCGCAGCACGGATGATTATTCATCGCTGGAATCGTACCCCATTCTGCAAGATTTAGATTTTTGGCGCACGTTTGACGAGCCGTTTTATGGCTTTGAGCATGTCGAATTGACACGGAATCATACGGATGAGGCTCATGTGGGGCAGCATTACGCGCTGTGGTTAGAGGAGCAAGGCTGCGACAATTGGCGCGACTATTTTCGCTCTCCCACTGGCAACAACGATTCGCAAAAACACAAGTGGCTGATTCCTGAGAAGTATCATTACGGGACGTGGATCGCGGAGCAGACGATGAAGCGGCTCACCACGTACAAGGAAAATGATGAAAATTTCTTTGTGTGGGCCAGCTTTTTTGATCCGCATCCTGACTATCTTGTGCCGGAGCCGTGGGACAAAATGTATGACCCGTCCCAAATCGACGTGCCGCAGAAGGTTGCCGGGGAACATGATAACAATCCCCCGCATTTCCAGTTAACGCAAACGGTACAGCCTGATTTCTCAGCATGGGATGAGCCAGAGGGCAATGAAATACATGGGTTCCATTCTCATTTGCAGGATGCGTCTGAACTTGCCAAAGATATTGCCGTCTACTATGGCATGATTAGCTTAATGGACAAGCAAATTGGGCTCATTCTCGACCAGCTTGACACGCTGGGGCTGACGGACAATACGCTTGTTGTGTTCACTTCGGATCATGGCCATTTGTTTGGGCAGCATGGTTTGATAGCAAAGGGGCCGTTTCATTACGAAGATTTGCTGCGTGTGCCGATGATTGCCCGCTACCCCAACCAGATTCCAGCCGATCAGCAGTCGGACAGCCTGCAGTCCCTGGTGGATTTCGCTCCCACTTTTTTGCGGTTTGCCAACATTGATGTTCCACGCACGATGAGTGGTGTTGATCAATCTGCTGTTTGGCAAGCGCCTGACCAAACGGTGCGCGACCATGTGCTTGTTGAGAATCATCATCAACCGACAATGCTAAACTTGCGCACTTACATCGACAACCGGTACAAATTGACGGTTTATGTCGGTCATGATTATGGTGAGTTGTTTGATTTGGAAAATGATCCTGATGAAATTGAAAATCTTTGGGTGAGTCGAGAGCATGAATCATTGAAACAGACGTTGCTGCTAAAGATGGTACAGGCGGATATGGCGCGTGAGGTGGCGTGGATGCCACGTGTCGCACAAGCGTAGCTGCAGGATGATTTCTGCGTAGCATTCTTATCGAAGACGGGCTACTGATTCACGAACAATTAGTTTAGGTTCAAAGAAGGGTATCGTTGCATCCTTTTTATTGATTAGGTCAAGAATCGCTGCGGCGGCAGCATGTCCAAGCTCGACAGCCGGTTGCCGCACGGTTGTCAACGGGGGAATCGAATAGGCGGACGAATAATGATCGTCAAAGCCGACCAGGGAGACATCCTCAGGCACCCGGAACCCACGGCGGAAGAGAGCGAGATTTGCACCAAAGGCCATTTGATCGTTGGCACAGAAGATAGCGGAAAACGGCCGTTTTCCCATCAACAACCTCTCCACAGCCATCACCCCCGACTGTTGTAACAAATTCCCCTCAACCACAAGCTGCGGATCAAGCTCAATGCCAGCATCACACAACGCCTGTTTATATCCTTCAAATCGTTGCAACACATCATCAACTGCCACCTCAGACTCAGCCGGTGTGGTGATGTGCGCAATATTGCGATGACCCATTTCATTCAAATATTGTGTGGCTGCATACGCCCCCTTGAAATTGTCCACACGGATGCACTGATCAGCCAACGCATGGGATGGTCTAGCCACTAAAATGATCGGTTTTTGGAAGGCAATATTTTGCAAAACGTCATCTGAGGTAAGGCCACCAATCAGAATTAAGCCATCCACGCGCCGATTGAGCAGCATGTCGATTGAGCGTTGTTCAACAGCCGACTGCCAACGTCCATCCGCAAAAATTGCCGAATAGGAACTATCTTCAAGCCCTTGCAAAATACCTAGCAAAATTGCGTCGTAAAAAGGACTGCCCACATTTTGCGTAATCACGCCCAGAGTCATTGACTGCCCACTAGCTAAACTCTGCGCCATGACATTCGGACGATAATTCAGTTCGGCAACGGCTTGCATCACAGCATCATGTTTGCTTTGTTTGACACGAGCAGAACCTCGGAGGACACGGGATACGGTGCTGGGTGACACATTTGCCCTTTCGGCAATTTCTAGAATGGTCACTTTTTCTTCTTGTGCTGCCATTTTGCACTCCTTTCCCGCAATTCTATCGTTTATCGATGGCGAAGCACAGATTCTCGTAAAATCAATTTACTTTCAAACACTTGAGTTGATATGGGGTTGTCGTTGATTAGATTGAGGATGGATGATGCGGCCGCTCTGCCCATGTCAACGGCTGGCTGGCTGACGGTCGTTAATGGGGGAACCATATAGGCGGCTGTCGTTTCGTCGTCAAACCCGACTAATGATACTTCATCGGGTACACGAAGGCCGCGCCGATAGAGGGCCAGACGTGCGCCAAAAGCCATTTGGTCATTGGCACAGAAGATGGCGGAAAACGGCCGTTTTTGCGACAACAACATCTCAACCGCCAACACCCCCGACCGCTGCATCAAATCCCCTTCAACCACCAACTGTGGGTCCGGCTCCAAACCAGCATCGACGATGGCTTGTTTATACCCTTCAAAACGTTGATAAATATCGCTAACATCCTCTTGATAATGCATTTTGGCCGTAATATGGGCAATATTTCGGTGACCCTGGTCCAACAAAAAACGCGTCACCTCATAACCTGCCTTGAAATTGTCAACATAAATGCAATTATCTTCAATGATAGGTATTTCTCTGGCAACAACAATCAAAGGTGTTGTATTGGCTAAATCTTGCAGAAATGTTCCTGATAATTGCCCACCTACAAAGATAAGCCCATCGACCCGTCTGTTGATAAGCGTTTGCAACACATGCTGTTCGACACGCAAATCCCACCGCCCATCTGCAAAAATTGGCGAATAATCTGACTTTTCTAATCCCTGCAAAATTCCCAACAAAATACCATCATAAAAAGGACTACCAAAATTTTGCGTGATAACGCCAATCGTCATCGATTGTCCACTAGCCAGGCTTTGGGCAAAAATATTGGGTTGATATTCCAACACCTCAACAGCATGAAGGACAGCCTCACGTTTCTGAGACTTTACACCACTGGAATTCCGTAAAACTCTAGAAACTGTGCTAATGGATACATTTGCATGACGTGCAATATCTTCAATCGTGATATTTTTCTTGCGTGACATGTGACACCTCACGAGCAATTGTAACAGAAAGCGCTTTCATATCAAAGTTCAACTTTCTAATATTTAGCAAAACACACGAGAAAACCTGCGCAAACCAACAGCTGTTCAACAGCTAGATATAACAAATTTCACGTTTGATATTGACAAATCAAGCATATTGTCTTATTATATTTGAAAGCGCTTTCAATAAACAATGAAAATACACCGAATTTCAAGAAATCGCTTTCAAAATCCAGTACAACAGCAAGCCAAAATATTTACGCACTCGTTTGCATAGGTATAAGGCAAATAAAGAGAGAAGAAGCCTGTCTTGAGCATAAGACAAGGAGGTGTCTATCCGGCTGCAAATTCATAAGTTATCAACCCGATATTTCCCAAGTTTTCAAACTGTTTCAATTTCAAAAACAATCTTCATGGAGGAGAGTAGACATGAAAAAATCTAGATTTTTATTGATCAGCTTATTGACAATTTTCACATTCTTGCTGTTTGCCTGTGGGGGCGATAGTGAGCCTGCTGCACCAGCCGAGGAGGCTGCACCTGCTGGCGACGCAGCACCCGCAGTCGAGGAAGCCGAACCAGTTACCTTGCGCGTCCTTATCCATCAGAATCCACCCATGGTGGAATTCATAGAAGCTTTCAATGAAAAATTTGAGGCCGAATATCCCAATGTCACTGTCGATTTGTCAATCGTCGAGACCGGCGACCTGAGTGTCGTCACTCAGACACGATTAACTGCAAATGATATAGATGTTATCGACATCTTCGGTTTTGCTAACGCAGCCCAACCTTACATGGAAAATGTAGATCCCCCCAATTGGCAAACCTTAATTGAAGCGGGTCTGCTGATGGACCTGACCGATCAATCTTTCGTTAATAACTACGATGAAGCCACGATTACTGATGCAGGTTCTTATAATGGGAAAGTCTATTCCGTTAATCTGGGTCGTGTTTCCTACAGCGGCATGTTCGTCAACTTAGACCTGCTTGAGGAGAATGGTGTAGCCGTCCCCACAACGTGGAGTGAACTGGTCGCGGCTTGTGAAACCATTGAAGCAGCTGGCCTTTCTTGTATGACTGCTGGTGGTGGTGATGGCTGGCCCATCTTCGTAGGTACTTACGGGCTGCTGGGTGCCATGTATCCTGACCAGGAGGCTTTAGTAGAAGGTCTTTGGACAGGTGAAATCAAGTGGAACGATGAACAAACCATGGAATTGTGGAATCGTTATCAGTATTTTGCCACCGAAATGCTTGAAGACGGCGTAACAGGTCTCTCCCATGATGCAGCTCCAGCCCGATTTGCCGCTGGCGATGTAGCCATGATGCCCACTGGTGTTTGGCAAGGTCCTGCCGTTGAGGATGCCGAGCCTGCCTTTGATTGGACCTACATCCCCTTCCCCGGCAGTGACAATCCCGAAGACAATCAGTACCTCTTTGGCAAATACGACCAAGGTTGGGCAATTGCTGCAGAAACACCAAACAAAGAAGCGTCTTTGAATTACCTGACCATGTTTTCTGAAAAAGATAATTATCAAGAATTTGTGAACGCAGTAGGCTTCATTCCTACGCAACCAGGTGTTACCCTGGATAGCAAACTCGGTGCAGAAGTTGCACCCTATCTAGAAAACTATCGCGTTGGATTCGAGCAGTTTTGGATTGCTCCTAAGGGTTCTGGACAGTGGTCGAACGGGTCGAACGGGGCTGCGTGGTTCCAGCCATTCAATGAATGGGATGATGCAGCTGCCTTAGCAAACCAGTCACAAGCAGATTTACAAGCCGGGCTTGATGCTCAGTAAATCAGTCGATTAATTTAATTCATCGATGATAACTTCTCGCCTTAAAGGCGAGAAGTTATCACTAATTCATGAGCGGAGGTTTGCCATCATGAATAACAACTTGTTTGGTCGCGGATTTTCAAAATATACGCCCCTCTTGCTGCTCTTACCAGGCTTTCTGCTTTACCTGATTATTGCCTTAGGCCCGTCGTTGGCGACAAGTGTGTATTCATTTACCGATGCCACTGGTATTCGGGGTGCTCCTATAAATTGGGTGGGGTTTGACAATTATAGAGAGTTTCTCTTCCAAGGTGCGGTCTCCCGGGACAACATTGCAGCACTTGTTCGCACCTTGCGATTTAGCGTTATTGTAACAACCGTCCAGTTTACATTAGGGTTGTTCATGGCGATGCTTTTGAACCAGCAATTGCGGGGAAAGACGCTGTTTCGTACGCTCTTTTTTCTGCCCGTTATTTTAGGTGTAGCCATACAAGGGTTGATCTGGAAGCTTTTTCTACTTCCACGAGGGGGTCCTGTTGCACAAGTTCTAGAACTGTTTGGTACACAGTCTGAGTTTCTTGGCGGTCAGCCGAACGAAGCATTTGCCTGGGTCATTGTCGTTCAAATTTGGGCCAATGTAGGCATCACCATGGTCATCTTCTTGGCCGGATTACAAACAATACCCGATGAACTTTATGAAGCGGCCCGGATTGACGGTGCAAGTGGGTGGGACCTCTTTCGCAACATCACCTGGCCACTGTTGACACCAAGTGTTAACACCAATTTTCTATTGAATATTGTTGGCTCATTACAGGCTTGGCAGCTGTTCCTGGTCCTAACTGGTTACAAAAATGGCACTCAGGTTCTCGGTTATTTGGTGTTCGCCCAAGGATTTGGTCAGACTTCTGGAGCTGTTTCGTCTGCGTTTCGTCAAGGTTTCGCGGCGGCGGCATCCATTGTTCTATTTTTCTTGGTTTTGATCATTGGCATGGCGGCGCAATACATAGTCAGTAACAGAGAAAAGAGGATTATGGGATGAGTACAATAATTACCGAAAGCAACTTGGAAAACACGGAAAGCAATGTTACAAGACGTATTGATTGGGTAAAAATTGGTTCTTACTTGATTTTGTTACTGTTTACAGTCATGTACATAGGCCCACTATTCATGCTTGTGAACACCGCCTTTAAAACGCTTCCAGAATTCTTTAAAGCCCCCGTTGCATTGGCATCAAGTTTGGACTTCACTAATTTCGTCGAGGCCTGGGAATTGGCTAATTTTCCCACCTATCTGGTGAACTCGGCGATATACACCATTGCAGCCACCTCAGTCTATGTGGTTACGACTGTGTTTGTCGCCTTCCCCATTGCGCGTGGCTACTATAAATTTACCAAATACCTGCTTTTGCTTTATGTGATCGCACTATTCTTGCCACCGGCGCTCATTCCGCAGTTTCAGTTAATCCTGAACCTGGGACTTTACAACTCGCGCATCGGTTACATTTTTCTGTTCCTGGTGAATCCCATTGGGATGATTATCATCGTGAACTACATCAAAACGGTTCCAAAAGAATTAGATGAATCAGCCGCAATGGATGGCTGCGGATACTTCCGGTTTGTGCTGACCGTAGTTTTACCGCTCATTAAACCGGCAGTTGCAACAGTTACCGTACTACATGCGATTGGCATTTGGAATGAACTGATTTTGCCGACCATCTACTTGACCAATGACGATTTTTACCCTGTCACTCGGGGATTGATCGTGTTTGAAGGGGTTTATGGCAGCAATTGGCCAGCACTGGCGGCCGCAGTCCTTATTTTGATGATCCCCATGTTAGTTTTGTTCATGTTCTTGCAGCGATACATCATTGCGGGCTTGACGGAAGGGGCTGTAAAAGGATAATGACATATTCGAAAAAGTTGAGGGTGGTTTCTCCAATAATGATTGTGAAGAAACCACCCTCATTTTATTGAAACGTAACGAAAAATCCTTTAGCGCTTTCTTTCCTGTTTGCAAAGGCGAATGGAATCAGTTGAGGTAATCATGTCATCCATTGTCAAAATTGAAGATGTCAAAACTATTTTGACTCAACCAGGGCATTCACGACTGGTCATCGTTAAGTTAATCACATCAGAACCAGGTTTGTATGGCCTGGGATGTGCCACGTTTACACAGCGAATCCATGCTGTTCAGGCAGCCATTGACAGACATCTGAAACCATTTCTCATTGGCCGTGATGTTGATCGCATTGAGGAAATTTGGCAAATGTCTATGGTGCATGGTTACTGGCGGAATGGGCCAGTCTTGAACAATGCGGTTTCAGGTGTTGACCAGGCGTTATGGGATATTAAGGGTAAACGGGCGGGCATGCCGCTCTATCAACTGCTTGGTGGAAAAACCCGTGAAGCGGCTGCTGTGTATGTCCATGCAGATGGGCGCGATCCACAAGAAGTTGAAGCCAATGCGCGTCAATTTGTGGAACAAGGCTACCGGTATATTCGGGTACAGATGGGGGGGTACGGCGGCCAAGTCATCAATCAAGCGAAGCCCAAAAATTCACCTGATGGAAACTATTACGATCCCCGTGCCTATAGTCGCAACATGTTAAAGATGATTGAGCATGTGCGAGTGCAGCTTGGGGAAGAAATCGAATTGGTGCATGACATTCACGAAAGATTGCATCCTATTCATGCGGTGCAATTTGCCAAAGATGTTGAGCCTTTTAAGCTGTTCTTCTTGGAAGATGCGTTGGCACCGGAAGATATTGATTGGTTCCAAACGATCCGGCAGCAGTGTGCGACGCCGTTGGCGATGGGTGAGCTTTTTAACAATCCGCATGAATGGCAAACGCTGATTACGGAGCGGCTTATTGACTTTATC
>QQUD01000492.1 GCA_008501785.1 Chloroflexota bacterium | reverse complement strand
GGTACGCAAATGACGCAGATGTATCAGATTCGATTTGTGCAACGGCCGTTCAGTATGCACGCGGTATTGCGTTGTCGGCCGAATCGTCGGATGTGACACCTTTGCAGCCACAAACTAGGCTGCAACGCAATATGGCGCAAATGAAAAAGCTGCGTCTGGGGAACGGTCGGGGCGTTGTGTTGCAGGAGGGCGCAGCGCAGGTTGTGCATTTTGCTCGGCCAGGATTGCTCCGTGATGATGACAAAACACGTCGCGCATGGATGAAGAAGTTGGTTGCAGAGATTAAGAAACGGCATGATGGGGAAACGGCCGTTGTTGGAGGAGCCTAATGCCCATTCTACACATGGAAACTGAATTGGTGGGAAACACAAGTAGTCATATTCAGCAATTATCCAGCATGTTGCAGCAAGAAAGCCAACAGCTATCTTATTCCACGCAAAATCTGGTTAACGTCTGGCAGGGTTCTAGTGCCACTGTCTTCATTGGCAATATCCAATCTTTATTAAACCAGCTCCACCAATTTGCCGATGATGGGGTAATTTTGGCGCAGCGTTTGCAATTTGAAGTGGTTGAATGGGAAGAGATTAGCAGCAGCTTTGAGTTTAACTTGGGACAGAGTAATGTGAATTTGGGTGCGTTAGACTCTGAGTATAAAGCGTTTGACTGGCTTGATTGGTCTATTAGTATCACTGGAGGGTTTTCAGCCCTTATTGATTTTCAATTAAAGAGTTACGATAGCATAAAAGATATCGGCCGTTTTCTTAATAAGCTAGCTGGTAGTCCGCGTGCTGGTTGGGTGGGGCGCGTAGATGATTTGGCTCATTCATTAAAAGACCCAAATTTAAAAAAAATAGCTACTACACTTGAAAATAATAAATGGTTGGGGGCCGCAGCCGATGGGGTGCCATTAGGTCTAGAAATTTTTCAGGATGTGCAACAGGATGGGGATTGGGATAAGGCTATCATCACTGAAGGGTTTGAGCTTGTCATTGAGAAAGCTCTCTATGCTATTCCAGTTGTTGGTCCGGCTTTTATGATTTACGACATGGCGTTAGGCGTTGCGCATTTAGGCGCGGGCGGGTTAGAGATGCTTGGCTTTCACGAGCAGGCGGTCTGGTTGGAAAACACATTGGAAATAATAGACCCTGGAGAATGGATCGATAAAGGTTTGGAATGGGCTTATGATGAATATCTAAATGATGCGCTTACGCCAGTTTTCGATGAAGTTGGTGAAGCGCTTACTGATTTTGGTAGCGGTCTAATTGATAACGCTGGAAAAGTTTTGGATGGATGGTTTGACTGAAGCGGTCTATAAATTTAACGAAATTAATAGGTGAAAATAATGGAAGCAAGCAAAACAAAACCAATTGCATTTAGCCTGAGTCAGGAAGAGCTGTTTGTGATCTTACGGTATCTCAATGTTCCGACTGTGATGGGACTCAATCATGAAGTATTAAATGGTCTTGAACCGGAACAAATACGTATCGTGCTCGAGGCTGCAGAGCGTGCTTTGGTTGCGCGTGGGTTCCTAAAACCTACAGGTCAGCAGAGGTTTACGCTTTTGCCTGCTGTGGGTGGTACGCTGGTGGTTTGTGCCAAACCGCAAACATCCATTGTGGTAACAATTAATCGTCCTGGTTATGCAACTGAAGCGCTCTTTTTTCATGAGGTAGAAGAAAAACTTGTTTCACATGTTATTCCTGCTTCTGGTATTCACCAATTTACGGTGCTGCCTGATCGTGCCGCTGTTCTGCACACCCTGGCGGCAATTTTAGCTGATGCCCCGCAAGCGGAATCAGGTTGCCAACCTATGCAAATCTTCCAAACATTAATCAGCCAAAGCCGTGAAGCAGCTGAGGATGGTGTGGAGGCGGCTAAAGTTATTTTGCAGCAGATGCCTGATACACCGGTAGAGAGCATTGATGCATTTGCCGCAGCTTTGGCAAGCATGGAAATGAGTCTGACTATTATTGTTACGTCTCATCAAGCTGAGGAGAATGTGGCGGATGGGTTTACGTTGTTGCTGGGGGCAGATATGGTTTGGTGGTTACGGCCGTTAGACAAAAACAACCCCGACGAACAACAACACCTGGTACAAATAAACCCAGAAACGCGCACCTCAGCCATTCAGCATATTCAAACATTGTTACAGCCCACAGTTAGATGAGATTTCGAAATTATCATTGAGAAAAGAGTGTGATCTTGAGGGGTGCATTGCCAACTTATTTTTATTGAGGAGACTGTATGACACTATTACATATGGAGACGGATTTGGTAAGGAATATGGGTGACCAGCTACATCAAACATCTGTTTCGTTACAAGATCAAACTCAAACAATCAGCCATTCCATACAGACCTTGTCGGGTGTTTGGCAAGGGGCAAGTGCTACAATTTTTATAGGTGAAATACAGCCTTTAATGCAAGCGCTTCATCAGTTATCGACTGCAGGTGAGACGTTAAACAAGCGTTTGCAGCAAGAGGTTGATGAATGGGAGCGAATTGCGAGTTCAAGCTTAAACAAAACTGTCTTAGCCGCGATGGGTTTGCCATTAACTGGTGGTGGTCTAGTTTTGGGTACCAACACCTCAAATTTTAAAGAAAGCTACCTCAAATTACCCTGGTCAGGAAAATTCGATGAATTACAGACTCTTGAACAAAATATTGCTTCGTTGGAGCAAGAATTAGCCAATCAGAACTCAGTGGATGGTCGAATCAGTGAAATTGATGAAGAAATTGCGCGATTAGAGACTCAAGTTACCGAAGCCCAAGACAAGGCGGATGTCTGGTATAACAAAGTTGTGCCTACCCTTCCTTTCAGTAAAGATGATGATGGTGTGCCTTGGCGCGTTCGAACCGATAACTATGAAGATGAGATTGCTGGTTATGAACAACAGATAAATGAGCTTAGAAGTGAAAAAGATAGCTTACTGATCGTGCAGGGCAAGCAGCAGCAGCTAGCGCAACTTAACGAACAACATGATACATTACAAACCATTATCACTGATGGTATATCTGCTGATGGTCCAGCAAAAAAGTATGATGCTTTTCCTGGAACTATAACAAATAATTGCACCAAACATGCATCTGCAAAGCGATTTTTTCCAGATGCGGTCAACGGCCATGCTTATAAGTGGAATGAGCAAGCAAAATCAGCCGGGTATGAAGTCGGTGATTATCCTGTTAAAGGATCTGTTATGGTCTATGAGCCGGGAGTAAAGGGGGCACACAACGAATTTGGTCATGTGGCTTTCGTAGAGAAAGTTGAGCCGATGTCAGACGGTCAGTACAAAGTAACTTTCACAGACAACAACCATCCTGACCCCAAATTATGTGAAGAATATGGCGTGCCTTATCAAAAAGCGAGCTGGCCTAATTACCAAGTAATCAGGCCGGGTGAGACAGGCATCAGTTATATTTACGATTAATTGCAAGCAATGTGAGGACAACATGCCACTGTTACATATGGATACAGACTATGTTCGAGGTGTAGGAATTCAGTTGCAACAAACTTCTAATTCTCTCCAACAGCAATTGCAACAACTAAACGGTTCAGTACAAACTTTATCAAGTGCATGGCAAGGCCCAAGCGCCAATATTTTTGCAAGCGAAATTCAACCTTTATTGCAACAATTGAATCAGTTGACTGAATCTGGCATTATCTTGGATCAAAGACTCCAACGAGAGGTTGATGAATGGGAACGGATGGCTGACGGGGCTGATGGTTCTATTCTGGCAGGGATATTATTAGGTGGATTCTTGTTTGGTGGCGCAGCATTTTTAATGCCAGAAGAAACACTAGCACCTATTGAAAAGGGAGAAATAGTTACAGGGTATAGTGAACGCTGGGACCTAGAGCAATATTATCAAGCTCAAAAAGGAAATACGTGTGGGTTTCAGACAACTCAAAATATCTTACATGCTTTTGGACAAGACCCTTCATTAGAAGAAATCAAGGCCAGTGTGGGGTATCCATCGGATAAGGAAGGCACCCAATTTGGGGATTATGAACCTATGTTTGAGCATTTTGGAGTCGATGTGACAGCCCATAGTAATTTTGACTCAGAACAAGATGCTGTTAACAGTTTGCTACAAGATCTCGAAGCAGGAAGAGCAGTTGTCGGTCGGATTGATGTGGACCCACTTGATTCGTATTGGGGAGAGCAGGCAGGAGGGCACGCGCTGTGGATAACAGGTGTACGCACAAATGAGGAAGGCGAGATAACCCATTTTATTTGTAATGACAGTGGGCAATCATCTGATCGGTACGAAAATGATAGCTGGAATGGAGTTAGTATGAAATCAGGAAAGGATGGTGTGCCCGATGGTCAGGGCATTGAATATCCAGCTCAGGAATTCTTGGATGCCTGGGAAATGCGGGAATTTTCATACATTGTAACTGATGATCCTATGAGGCAAGTCGTAGATAGTGACATTCCCGGAGTTCCATCAGCGCATGATCATGTAGCTTAAAAGCAAGGAATAAACAGATGAAATATAAACTTCCAACAAGAGCAAAGAAAACATATTTAGAGCTGGTGCGAATCAAGATTTATAACCATTCTCTATTCCACAAAACAATTCCAGAAGAAGCTGCTATTTCATACCCACTTCCAGCATCAAATCAATCAGACGGTTTGGTATGGTTTTTCCATTATTGGATAAAGCAAATTCCTAAACCACATATTTTGCAATTGAGTAAAGTTTTGACCCAGGTTC
Organism: Chloroflexota bacterium; assembly: GCA_008501785.1. Next base: position 5,458 of record QQUD01000492.1, on the reverse strand, counting down.
ATTCTAATGATTTAGAAGCTGTCAAAATTATAAAAGCGGAAATGCCATCTTCTGATTCGGCTGAATTCCCTCAAATTATTGTTCCAGAAACTGTTGGCTTGAATTTCCCGCCTCCACTTTCACGTCAAGAGAAAAGGTTAAAAGAGGTTGAATTGTATTTGTCTTGTCAAGCAATCATGAATGGCGAGGTAGGCTCTGAAAAGTGGCAAATATACTCATCAGCTTTGGCTCAATTAACCATATCAAACCTATTGCCCATATACCATACGTTAAATAATCAGATGATAGGATAAGAAGGTAAGAAATTTAATATGCTGATGCTACATATGGAAACAGACTTGATACGAACTGTATGCAATCACATACAGCAAACGGCCGTTTCCACCCAAACCAGCGCACAAAATTTAGGGAATACCGGTTATACACTTGCCAATGCATGGCAAGGCTACAGCGCCGACTTGTTTATAAATGAGTTGCAAACGCTGAACCAGCGGCTGGCACAGTTGGCTGAGGATGGTCTGATCCTTAGCCAGCGGCTGCACCGCGAGATTGAAGAATGGGAGCAGGTTGCTAGACAGCTCAACGCTGGGCCACTGGTCTGGCGAGCCGCCTTGCTCCAATCTGCCGGTGGGGGCGAAAATCGTTGGCTGCCGGAAGACTTTCCTGGTTTGCCGGTTACATTGCCGCCACTGGCATTTGTGGGCCAACTTGGCGGATGGTCAGATATGTGGCCAGATTGGCTGAAAGCATTGATGAAACCCTTATTACCAAGTTTGCAGCCCCCAGAACCAGTGCCACCAGTACCTATGCCTGGGCCAACTGGGTCGTCACGTTTTGGTGAACTGCTGAATGAGCCTGTGCCGCAAGAACCGATGCCAGAGGCGAAGATTGAGGCAGAAACGGCCGTTTCTCCCACCACTGATCCATCCGCGCCCTCTACTCCAACACAAACAGCTCCTGATGTCCAAGGTTATCCCGTTCCCGTTAAATCACAAGGTAAATTAGGCGGCAGCGCTGCCTGTGCACCCACCTCAGTGAGCATGATTTTGGACTACTACCATAACCAGGATGGAAATAATCAAACAGCGACCCCACAAGAACTGCTCAACATGCTAGACAAAGGAGATTTTTCTCACGGCAGAGGGATGTCCTTAAACAGAATTACGGATGAACTGCAAGATTTAGGCTATACAAATGTTTCTGCCCAGGTGAATACCAGTCAGATCGATTTACAAAACCAACTACAACAAGGTCCCGTTATTGCCACTGTCAGATTAGACATGCAGACGAATCAACTGACGGCCACCGGCTCCGTTGTCCATGCGGTCGTCGTCAAAGGCGTTTCTGAAAATGGGCAAACAGTTTTTATTAATGACCCATGGACGGGCAGCGAACTGCATTTACCAATGACTGACTTTTCCGCAACCTGGAAAGGTGGCTCAAATGGCATGTATGTAATACGGCCGTAACCATCACAAAAGACGCAACTATGGATAAGAACACGTTCACAGTTTCATTCACCACCGCCGAGTTGTTGTGTGCAGCCACAGCATTGGGGATAGCCACGCTGCCGCAATCCATTAAATTGCCAAAGCAGCTAACTGGACCAGAACTGCAAATCGAAATTGACAAAGGGTATGAATCGCTGCAAAAGCGCAAGTTAATACATTCCCTTTCACCGCTTCAGTGGCAAATAGATAACTTGTTGGCTGTTTTGGTGCAGTGGATGGTCGCTCCAGATTATTTATTGCAGCTCGAAATATGGCAGCGCAATGGCAAGCAGCAGCGGGAAACGATTTACTTTTGGCAAAATGAAGCATTGCTGCTGCAATCATCAGCAGACCAAAATCACTTTACCTTTTTCAAATCAAGCGATAGATGGGTGCATAGAACGTTAGAAAAGTTTGGTCCAGTTGTAAATTCTACAAATGATGATTGTCTTTCAGTCCCGCAGCTTAATCTTGTGGCATTTTTACATAAAGTGCAGCAGAACCCAGTTGATCCGGATTCGGTATCCATTTTGCGACGTGCCGGTTTGTCTTCTGAAAGATCCAAACAAACTTTAGCTAAATTAGCAACCGTAACCCAAGCGGCAACATTGACCTGGCAAAATAGGACTTTCCAAAATGTACAAAGTGTTCTTTTCTTATTTACGCCTGAATGCATATGGGGTGGCGAAGATGAATGCAAGACTGCAACCACTGAGTTACACCCCTTGTCTGAAGAAGGTCTCATTCATTTGCTGACGTTTAATGATGCTTGAATTTTTACATGATACGAAGGAATTATTGCCATGCCGCTGCTGCACATCGAACCAGAAGAATTAAGATATAACGCTTACAGACTCACGCATATGGCGGAAGAAATAGAATGGGCGGTTGAGCGTTTGCAGAGAGCTAATCAAAATTTGGAAGTAGGCTGGGTGGCAAACGGCCGTTTTCAGTTCCAAACCGAACTAGAGCATCGTATCCAAACGCTGCAACACCTTGCACATCAAATTCGGGAGCAATCAATGCAGTTACAAAGGGAAGTCGCCAAATGGGAAGCGGTTAGCAACATTTTTTAACAACGATTGCCAGGGAGCCACATGCAAATGATTGATCGGTATAAACGAATTGAAGAAATTGGTAGCGGCGGTATGGGTGTCGTTTACCGGGCGCTGGATACGGAATCAAATCGCGAAGTTGCCCTCAAACTACTGTCTCCTCAAATACAAACCAGCAAACAGTATACCGACCTGTTTTGGCAGGAAGCACATATCGTATCTCAGTTAGACCATCCTCATATCATTCCGATTTATGATAGTGGTATTGATGAAAAACGGCCGTATTTCGTCATGAAGCTCTTACGGGGTGGCACCCTGCGAGATAGGCTAAATCAAGGCAATCTAACCATGTCACAATTGTGGCCTATTCTGAAGCAAGTCGCCCAGGGACTTGACTACGCCCACAGCCAAGGGGTTGTTCACCAAGATGTGAAACCTACCAATATTTTGTTTGACGAGCGGGAAACGGCCGTGCTCTCCGACTTTGGGCTAGCTAAATTGCACACTGCCACTTTCGCGACTGGCAATATCTCGGCAGGCACTCCTATTTACATGAGTCCAGAGCAATGTGCTGATGAAAAGATAGATAGTCGCAGCGATCAATATGGATTGGCTGTTGTAATATTTGAAACGTTAACAGGGGCGCCACCCTTTACCGGCACCAATCTGCAAATTATGTACAAGCATGTCAATGCGCCTCCACCCGCTGCACATCACATGAATAAACAGCTGCCGCAAGCCATTTCTCAGATAGTGCAGAAAGGTATGTCCAAGTCACCAACAGATAGGTTTGCGACAGTGGAAGCATTTGTCGAAGCTTTACAAGCAGCGACAACGCCAGAAGAAGCAGATGTTTCAACGTTGGCTTACAAAACAGCCGAACCCAAAACATCACCTGCATTAATTTCAATCAAACAGGTGCCAACAGATACTGGCTTAAAAGTCATCAACAGAACTTTACCCCATTCAACGTTAACATCCGACCCTGCTACCCCTTCATCTTTACAGATCGATCATCCTCACATTGTTGCAGGCGCGGGTGGGCAAATGAGCCAGAAACGCGGATTCCATTCTTTATCCCGTCGCACACTGTTGCCGGTGTTTTTTCTTGCCATCATTGCCATCACCTTTCTCGTTTGGCCAAAATCGGCGGCCAATAATGCGTCCTTAGAGGTGGTTGCATCACCAACGATTCCAGATGCCCATCGCGTAACTTTAGAAATAGTGGGAGACACAGATAGTGCCGTCTGGAATTCGGGAGAAAGTGCCACAAAACTGGCTGATATGGATCAGTTAGAAATCTCTGTAAATGGTCAGTCTGGCACCATTCAATCTAATGATGGCCCGTTGCAGCTCCGCTTCCCGAATGGAGCAGATCTCTATTTGGCAAAAAACACAACAATTGAATTGCTTACCAAAGATGAACTGGAGATCGTTTTGCAACAAGGCAAGCTGTTACTTCAGACTGAACAACCCTTTACAGTTGTGAATCAGTATGGGGCCGCTGCGTCATCTACAAACGGATTGTTGGGAGTCACCTTTAGCCAAAATCCTTTCCGTTTTGATGTTGATTGCTTGAAAGGGAGTTGTCTCATCACTGGAGATTTACAGGGTGAGCGAAAATTATTAGCGACACAGCATAGTTATGTTGGCGGAACCGGACGTCCATCATTTCCAAATACCGCTCGATATGAACAGTATGCGAACTTATCCGCACTTGTCCCGACACCAACCCCTACAAAAATGCCTACCCAAACAATGGCACCAACTCAAACGCCTACAAAACGGCCGTCTTCAACACCAACAAAAACAGCTACGCCTGAACCAACATACACCAACACACCTATACCGACATTAACACCAATACCTGTACAACCAACCAACACACCTGCCCCCGTTGTCCCCACCCAGCCGCTCGTACCATCCGCCACATTTCTTAGTGATAATCTACTTCAACAATGTCAGTGGCATGTGCGTATTTCTCTGACAGGATTCTCACCCAACAGCACGATAACAGTTATGTCTAACTACAGTGAAACAGAGTGTGCCACAGGTGCAGGCATCACATCTTCCTGGACACAACCTTATCATATAAAAACTGACCGAAACGGTAGTTTGGTTTTTGCCATTTTACATCAAGGGACAGGAAACTATACCTATACATTCACCGATGAAACAGGGAACCAAGCCACAATATCATTCACGACAACGCCTTAGATAAGACGATTACGTCTCATTCATAATGAACCTGACAATTTCTGCAACAAATACTGGATTCACAGTTGAAGCCTATGGTGCACTGGCAGCCCCCAAGCAAGATGGCTTCTTTGCAGTTGGCGAAGAAATCCTTCCCGGCAAATGGCGCTCATCTGGCACAGGCATCGGCTGTTATTGGGCGCGGCTGAATGCGAATCAGGACTTGATTGACAACCATTTTGGCATGGCAGGCTGCCGCTAAACGACTTGAACCGGCTGAGTGATACGCAAAATTACGAAGGATAAGAGCTAGGAAGAGGTGCATGAATCCTGCCTAGCCGTGAAACCCGTTCAAAAATGTGAGCCATTAAAATTGGCTCTGGCTTTTGCGGAAGCCATTTTAATGTTTCGGTCACATATTTGTGACCACGATAGTACGCTTTCAAATCTAGCACATTAACATTTGAGTCCTGCTGTCGAAAATCACGTAAAAGCAATTGCGAGACATTGACCATGAATAAAGAGAGGTTTGCTGCATTCGTTACCGCCGTTTCCTTCACATTCATAAAATCCTCCAAACCCCAATATTTCGGCACTGGGTCTGTAGTATGGGATTTGAACAAAATCAAGAAATGAGCGAAAACTCCGCACTCAAAGACCAATTTGATTGTGGAGACAAAGTTCATGAATCTCGATTTGTTCAAACCCATATGCCCT